>VBKF01000141.1 GCA_005888095.1 Deltaproteobacteria bacterium
CGCAGGCCCGACGTGGACAATTCACGGGGTGGGCGTGGGGCCGCGGCCCCGTCAGCGGCCGCGGCCACCGATTTGGGTCGGCGGCTCGACGCGCGCCGCGCTCCGGCGCGCGGCCGAGCGCGGCGACGGCTGGCTCCCGCAGGGCGTCCCGCCCATGGGGCTCGCCGAGGCGATCGCTTACGTGCGCCGCGTCCGCGGCGACGAGCCGATCGAGATCGGCGCCAACAGCCCGTGGCTCTATGTCGGAACGCCGTCCTTCGACCTCGGGCCGAATGCGCGGAGCGGGCCGGGCGAGGTCCTCGCCGGCATCCTGCTCGACCTGAAGGCGCTCGGGGTGAACCACGTGGGCGTGCGCTTCCGGACGCGTTCGGTCGACGAGCTGCTCGATCAGATCGACGCCTTCGCGCACGAGGTAGCGCCGCACCTCTGATGCTGCTCGCGGGCCGCGTCGGAATCGTGTCGGGCATCGGGCCGGGCCTCGGCCGGGCCATCGCACTGGCCCTCGCACGGGAAGGCACCGACGTCGTCCTCGCGGCGCGGACCGCGCCGGCGCTCGAGGACGTCGCGGCGGAGGTGCGAGCCGCCGGGCGGCGCGCACTCGCCGTTCCGACCGACGTGACCCGGCCCGAGCAGTGCCGGCAGCTCGCCGAGGCGGCGCATGGCGCGTTCGGGCGGATCGACGTGCTCGTGAACAACGCCTTCCGGAGCGGCCCGTACGAGCCCGTCGAGCAGGCGAGCCTGGAGGACTGGCGGAAGGTGTTCGACGTGAACCTCTTCGGCACGCTCGCGCTCTGCCAAGCCGTCATCCCCTTCATGAAGGCGCGGGGCGGCTCGATCGTCATGATCAACTCGATGTCGATGCGCGTCATCGAGCCGCGCTTCGGCGGCTACGCCGCGTCCAAGGGAGCATTGCTGACAGCGGCGCAGACGATGGCGAAGGAGCTGGGAGCGTCCGGCATCCGCGTCAACTCGGTCGTGCCCGGCTACATCTGGGGGCCCGCGCTCGAGCGCTACTTCGCCGACCTCGCCCGGCAACGCGGCACGACGCCCGAGGCGGTGTACGCCGAGGTCGCCTCGCGCACGGCGCTCGGTCGCATCCCGACGTCGGAGGACGTGGCGGCCGCGGTTGTGTTCTTCGCCTCCGACCTGTCGCGCGCGGTTACTGGCCAGGCGCTCGACGTGAACGCCGGCCACTACTTTCACTGAAGGCGGCAGCGGCAGACGCTCGGGCAGGGATTCGTCCCGCCGGGGTTGCAGTCGCGCGAGCACGTGCCGACGTCGAAGTAGCTCGCCGCGTCCCAATCGGCGTCAGTGTTACGGTGGCCACTTGCGACCACGCGTGTATTGACGTACATGGGCATTGTACTGACGGAGAAACGAGCGCAATGGCGAGCAAGCCCGTAACAACCAGCAACAACAACCGCAAGGTGCCGAGGACCTATCGCCTGGCGCCACGGAAGATAGTCACCGCCCAGCGTCTGCTCGGCGCCCGCACTGCCACCGAAGCGATCGAGATGGCGCTCGATCTGGTCGTCTTCCGCCGGGAGCTGGTCAGGGGAACTCGCGCCATGCTGGGTGTCCGGATCAGTCCGCCGGATAAGACGGCGCGGTGAGCGCCGCCCGGGCGCGGAAGTACGTCCTCGATACCAACCTCTTCATCCAGGCTTTCCGCGCACCCGCCGCCAACGCCGAGCTCCAGAGGTTCCACCTCTTGTTTGCTCCATTCGAGTTCCTGAGCGCCGTTGTAGCGCAGGAGCTTCTCGCGGGTACGCGTACGCGGGCCGATCGCCGGAAGCTCCAGCGCCACGTGCTCGACGTGTTCGCGCGTCGAGGGCGCATTGTTGCCCCCTCGGCTCGCGCGTGGGAGCAATCAGGGATCGTTCTGGCTGAGCTTGTGCGACGTGAAGGGCTGGTGCTGCGCCGCGTTCCGAAGGCGTTTGGAAACGACGTCCTCTTGGCGGTGTCGTGCCGTGAAGCAGGGCTGGTCCTCGTGACGGACAACGGTCGAGATTTCGATCGAATCGCACGGATTACGAACCTCGAGTTCATCGGACCGTGGCCGGCGCCGACCCATGGGTAGGGCAATGCCGGTCATGGCTGCGGTCGGATTCGAGAAGCCTAACTCCGCTCCCGCCGCGCGGGCGCCGACTTGCTCCCAAACCGCTCCCAGTGCGTCACCTGCTCCACCGGCCGGCGCCGGCCGACCCGAAACGGCACGCGCGGCCGCCCCATCGGCACGAGGGCGACGACCTCGTAACGTTCGGGGATGCCGCAGATCGCCCGGACCTCGTCCTGGTAGATGCGATAGACCGTGGTGAGCGTCGTCCCGATCCCGAGACCGCGCGCGGCGAGCATCAGGTTCTGGACCGCCGGGTAGACCGACGCGAACGGCGTGCCCACGTCGAGCGGGCCCTGGTCGTCGTGGAGCGTCATCGAGATGTTCGGCATGAGCACGAGGACGAGCGCCGGCGCGTCGGCGAGGTGCTCCGCCAGGTGGCGCGAGGCGCGGACCATGCGCTGGAAGCTCGCCTCCTCCTCGGCGGATCGCGCGGGCGGGCGCACCCGCAGGAGGGCCGGCTCGTAGCGGCCGTAGGCCCGCCGGTAGACGTCGCCGATCGCCCGCTTCGTCTCGGCGTCGCGCACCACCAGGAACTGCCAGGGCTGGATGTTTCCCCCGCTCGGCGCCTGCGTCGCCGCGCGGATGCACGTCATGATCTCCTCGTCGCTCACCGGTGTATCGCTGAAGCGACGGATCGCGCGCGTGGTCTCGAGCGCCTCGAAGACGTCCATCGGTCACCGTCCCTTGAAGACGGGCGGACGCTTCTCGCGCAGCGCCGCCAGCGCCTCCTGGTGATCCTCGCTCCGGAAGGTGAGGAGCTCGAGCGCCGTCGACGCGTCGAAGGCGACGTTGAGCGCGTCCTTCACGAGCTTGTTCACCGCGAGCTTCGTGTAGCGCACGGCGAGCGGCGCGCCGGCGGCGAGGCGCGCGGCGAACGCCATGGCCGCGGCATCGAGCTCGGCGGCCGGGACCACCCGGTTGACGAGCCCGATGCGCTCCGCCTCGACGGCCGAGAGCGTGTCGCCCGTCAACAGGTACTCCTTGGCGCGCGCCGGGCCGACGGCGAGCGGCCAGATCGCGGCGCCGCCGTCGCCCGCGACGATCCCCACCTTGACGTGCGGGTCGCCGATGGTCGCCGTGTCGGCCATGAGGATGACGTCGCAGAGGAGCGCGATCGAGGCCCCGAGGCCCATCGCATGGCCGTTCACCGCCGCCACGATCGGGATCTCCACGTCGAGCAGGTCCCAGATGAGCTGCTTCGCGTCCCGCCGGAGCGCTTCGAGCCGGCCCGGCTCCTGGAGGGCGGGGAACCACGCGAAGTCGCCGCCGGCCGAGAACGCCCGCCCGCGCCCGGTGAGGAGGACGGCGCGCGCCTCGTTCTCGCGCTTCAGCCCGGCAAAGAGCGCGGTCAGGTCCCGGTGCAGCCGGTCGTCGACGGCGTTGAGCGGGCTCGACGGGTGATCGATCGTCACGCGCAGGACCTGGCCCACGCGCTCGAGGCGGAGCGTCGCGAAGTCGTCGGCGGTCATAGCATCGAGGTGTCGGCCTCGAGGCCGAGGAGGATCCGGCCCACCAGCTCGAGCGTCGCGGGGGCCACCATCATGTGCTGCGTCACCACGTGGATGTCGCGGAACTGCCGCTGGAGCGGGCTGCTCGCGTAGACGGCCGTGCCGCCGCCCGCGTGATACATGAGGTCGACGGTTCGGGCGGCGGCGAGGGTCGCGTGGGTCGCCGACAGCCGGAGGAGCGCGCGCCGCCGGACGTCGAGCACGCCTTCCGCCTTCGCCGCCTGCCACGCGCTCTCCACGGTCTCGAACACGAACGCGCGCGCCGACCCGAGGCCCGCCTCGGCCTCGGCCACCTGCGCCTGTACGACGGACCGCTCCGCCAGCACCCGGCGGCTTCCGGTCGGCGTCTTCCCGGCCGCAACCCGGGCGAGCTCGTCGATCGCCCGCCGGGCGATGCCGAGGGCGACGCCGGCGATGCCGAGCGCCAGCAGGCCGAAGACGGGGAACGCGTAGAGCGGGCCTCGCTCGCGGGGCCGGTCCGTGATCAGCGAGAGCGACCGGGACGCGGGCACGAAGACGTCGTCGACGGCGATGTCGTGGCTTCCCGTGCCCCGGAGGCCGGAGACCGTCCAGGTGTCGATGATGCGGGCCTCGGCCGCCGGGAACAGCATGAGCCGCGAGTCGGGCATGCCGCTCGGCAGCAGGCGGGGGGCGCCGTTCTCCACGACGACGCTGCCGCCCATCAGCCAGGCACAGTGCTCGCAGCCGCTGGCGAACGGCCAGCGGCCGGTGACACGGTACCCGCCGTCGACCGCATTCGCCCGGCCGGAGGGGGCGAAGACGCCGCCCGTCACCACGTCCTGGCGCTCGCCATAGATCTCCCGTGCGGCGTCGATGGGCAGGTAGGCGGCGGCCACGCCGCTCGTCGCGCCGATCATCGCCGACCAGCCGGCCGAGCCGTCCGCCTCCGCGATCGTATCGAGCACGCGAATCATGGTCGCGGGGTCCGCCTCGCCGCCAGCGCAGCTCCGCGGGACACACATCCGGAAGACGCCCGCGTCCGTCAAGGCGCGGACGAGATCGAGGGGCAGGCGGCGGTCGTGCTCGATGCGGCCGGCCGCGGCGCGGATCTCCGGGCCGAGGGCGCGCGCAGCGTCGAGAGGGCTCGACATGGGCCGGGCCCGGACATAGCCCATTCCCGGGCGCCGGGCCAAGGAGAGACGCTGGCTACCGGACCGGGATCGCGGCGCTCAGGAGTGCGGTCCGGTGTAGGGACACCACCGGTTCTTCGGCACGCCCGCGCACGGGTCGGGCATCGGCGTCTGGGGCGCGAGCGGCAGCATCTGGACCTGCGTCGGCTGTGGGTAGCTCGAGCCGGGCGGACACGGTCCGATGCCCGACGCGCAGACGAGCTGGGCTGCCAGTGACCCGGAGCCGACCCCCATCTGGTCGCACGGCGGCCCATCGACGGTCTCGATCATCGGCGGCTCGCTCGTCAGGCCGCCCGGGTCCATGTTGCCGTAGAAGCAGTTACGCGGCGTCGAGCTCGACTCGTTGGCGAGGTCGCCGTTCGTCGGGTTCCCGAAGAAGCCGTTGTTCTGGAGCAGGTTCCCGGTGGTCACGTTGCCCTTGGCCTCGAACACGCAAACCGGCCCGGACTGGATGCCCCCCTCGCAGTGCGCGATCGGCGGCGGGGTCTCGGTGTCGGGGAAGTCGTGGGTCACGATCCCCCAGGCACCCTGGTTCTCGACCACGTTGTCCTCGATCGTGTCGAACATGCCGCCCACGATCTCGATGCCCGTGCCGACCGGCGCCTCGCCCGAGATACCAGCGGCCGGAACGTTCGGATTGTTGTTGTCGTGCACGTGGTTTCGCCGGAAGATCGTGCACGAGCCGGTGCCGCCGGGACACTGCCCGTTCTGCGGTGGCGGCGCGTCGTCGTTGTTGAGCGAGCTCGGCACGATCCCCGCCTTGTTCTGGTCCCACTCAGAGTCCTCGAGGATGAGGTGCCCGCCGGCGTTCGTCCCCGAGTAGCCGAGCGAGCTGTTCTGGGCATGGACACGGCTCAGCACGGCGTTGCAGTCGGGACAGGCACCCACGTAGAAGTCGGAGTCTCCCATGTTGCTGGCGTAGGAGTCGGTGATGCTGCCCGGGCCGCGCGCGTTGCTCGCGAAGATCCCATACATCGCCATGGGAGCGTCGGGAGCCTGGTAGAACATCGAGGTGGCGGTCAGGAAGGCGCCGGAGTAGCTCCCCAGCCCGATCGTCCCGCTCCCGTCGCCGCCGTTCCACCAGATCTCGTTCCCGCCGTCGCCGTAGTTCGCGAGGTAGTTGCAGACGGTCAGGTTCTCGATGCTCACGCTGCTCGCCTTGAAGACCTCGATGCCGTTGCGCGCCGTGAGATCCTGGAGCGAGGCGTCCGCCGGGCACGGCGCCGCGGCCGTGCCGTTGCTCCCGTCGACGATGACGAGGTTCCGATCCATGCCGCGCACGTGGATGCCGGGCGTCGTGATCATGACGCCGGCGTCGGGTGTGCCCTTCTCGTGATAGACGCCCGGCCAGATGAGTACCCAGTCGCCTGGTTTCGCCCGCTTGATGGCCCGCGAGATGGATCGGATACCCCCGCCGGGCCCGCAGGGTCCCGCCCTCCGGTTGCAAACCTTGAAGACGCGCGGGCCCCGGGCCACGGCGCTCCCCGGTATGGCATAGAGCAGCGACGCGAGGAGCAGCACGGTGGGTCTGGTCATGGCGGCTCGCGTTCGCACACCCGCGCGCGCAGGTCAACGGAAAATGTTGACCCAGGAGGGCGTATCCCGTTCTTTTCTCGAGGGCCTACCGTCTTGCCCCCATGCCGAAGGGCCGCGAGGACGCGGCCCTTCGGGGGGACACTCGGCCGCCGCCCGTCACCGCCCTCGGGCGACTCCTTCGTACGAGGGTTCGGATGGCGCCTCGGTCTGGGGCGCCGACGCGGTGCTGGCAACCGCCGACGCGGGTGCGGTCACGTCGGCGGACCACGACACGTCGGCAGGGCACCAGTGCCAGACGCCGAGCGTGATCAGACGGGTCAGCGTCAGAGGAACGCACAATCCGCGGTCGACCTCGACGTGGCGGTTCGCGAGGCGCTCAGGAGGCCCGCAGCGCTGCAACACGCCGTCGGTCGTGATGTCGTTGATCTCCTGTGTGGGCGAAGCGAAGGCGACGATCGGAATCGGCACCACGGCGATCATCGAGTTGTCCATCCACTCGCTGCCCGAGCAGTGGCTCACGACGGCCGGCTTTGGGTGGGCCGACTCCTTCACCAGGACGTCCCTGGTGAGCGCCGTGCAGCCCGCGAGCACGAGAGCGGCTGCAAGTGCCCCCGCGGGCCGCACCTGAATCCTCCTGTGCGTGATCATCATGACATCCTCCTTTCGCAATGCTCCGGGGTTTCCAGGGCGGAGAGAGAAATCCCTGACGCGCCGTAACGATGCGGCCGTCAGCTACAGGCGACCCGTCTCATGGCAACGGTCCGCGACTCTCGGATCTCCGCTCTAAACGCTGTTCGCGAAATGAGCGTGAACGTTCAACGCGATGATCGCAACCGCGTTGCTCCCATGAATGGGTTAGACGCGACGGCGAAAATGGGGTGCGAGAGATCGCACCCCTGCAATGGATCCCGGCATTTGACGCACCGGCAGTATTCGCTAAGAAGCCACCGATACTGCGGGCCTCCATTCGTGGGCGCACGCCGAACGCAGGTGCAGGGCGGCGCTTCTGCCGCCGCGCCCGGAGGCCGACCCGATGCGAACGGCACCGGTGCCTGCGCACGCGCCGCGGAGGTCTACGATGCGAGCACAGCCAGCTCAACCGTCAACGGCCGCGATCGGGGCGGCGCGGCTCGTGCTCTGCAGCCTCCTTCTGGCCATGGCCGCGGTGTCGGCGGCGGAGGGCCGAACGTTCCGTCTGCGCCGTCTCGTCGTCGTCGGCGACAGCGTGCTCGCGGGGTTCGGCTCGGGCGGGTTCGTCGGGAACGGGCACCCGGGGCAGGTGGACAGCGCCCCGGCGTTCATCGCCCGACGCGCGCGCGTGAAGCTGCCGCAGCCGCTCGTCGACCAGCCCGGCGTCCCGCCGCAGCTCGCGATCGTCGACGGCAACCGCAACGGGCGGCTCGACCGCGGCGAGGTGCGTCGCGCGCACGGCGGCCTCGGCTTCCGATCGGACCCCGGGCGCCGCGGGCGCAACCTCGCCGTGCCCGGAGAGGACACGGCCAGTGTGTTCGAGAAGATCGCGCCCGAGGACATCGCCGGCCAGCTCGTCACCGGAGACGTGCAGGGCCGCGACGTCCTCAAGTTCCTGATCCTCGGACTCCCGCTGCGCGCCGGGGGCGTGTCGCAGGTCAGCCGCGCCCGCGAGCTCCGGCCGAGCTTCCTCCTCGTCTGGCTCGGGAACAACGACGTGCTGGAGATGGCGACGAGCACCAACCCCGGAGCGCTCACGGTGACGCCCGCCGAGTTCGGCAGCCGGTTCCGCGCGCTGCTCGACGCGCTCGCCGATACGCAGGCGGGTATGGCGGTCGCAAACCTGCCCGACCCGACCGGCATCGCGGCGCTGCGCCGCGCCGCCGGGGAGGTCACGAGCTGCCGGACGACGGCCGGCGCGACCGAACCCGTCGCGGCGGACGATCTCCTGTCGATCGACCTCGATCCCCGGCAGCTCCCGGCGCCGCCCTGCGGCAAGGTCTTGGACTCGGCCGAGCAGGCCCGCGTGCGCGCCTCGGTGAGCGCCTTCAACGCGGAGATCGCGGCCGCCATCGCGGGCGTGGAGCAGGTGCGCGGCGTGACCATCGCACCCGTCGACATCTTCACCGCCTTCGATCGCCTCCGCAGCACGGGCGTCGACCTCGATGCCGACGGAGCGCCCGACCTGACGACGCGCTACCTCGGCGGCATCTTCAGCCTCGACGGCATCCACCCGACACGCACCGGGAACGCGCTCATCGCCAACGCGTTCATCGACGCGATCAACGCCCGCTTCGGCGAGACCATCCCGCAGGTCGACGTCGCGCGCGTGGCCGCGCACGATCCCCTGGCACACAGCCGCTTCCGTCCTGCCGGCGAGCCGCCGTTCGGGCTGATCGGCGAGAGTCAGGGCAGCGACGTGGAGTCGTTCTTCCAGAAGACCTACGCGCGCATCGAGCACGACATCAACGACCTGCGGGATCGGCTGGTGAAGCTGTTCTGAGCAGGGGCGGGCATCCAGCGGATGATCCGCCGGCCCCGGATCGAGCACCTCGCGTCGGCCACGCTTGCGGCCTTCGTCGCGACCGTCGCCATGCCGCGGCCGGGGATCCTCGTCCACCACCACGCTGGCGGCACTCGCGCCCACGTTCATCTGGACGGCGGATCCGGCGCGCCGGATGACGACCACGGCGACCACGATCACGACCACGCGCTTCGCCCGGGCGAGACCGCCCTCGAGGCTCCCGAGCCGGCCGAGGGTTGGCACGCCCACGCGCAGCAGCCCTTCCACCTCGCGGCCCGCCCGCCAGCCACACGCGTCGCGCGGGTGGAGTCGGTCGCGGCCGTGCGTCCGGTTCCCCACGTCGCGCCGCTCGCTGCGCGGGCGCGCGCGACGCGCGCGCGGGCGCCGCCCCCTCCCCCGTCGCTCTGACCATCACCTCCGTCGCGCGGCATCCTGGTGACGCCGCGCCCCCGGAGCGAGCGCCTGGAGGGGAGTCATGCCGACGAGGAGGCTCGTCCTCGCCGCGGCGGTGGTGTCCCTTGCCGCCCTCGGCCACTCCGCAGGCTCGGACCAGTGCCCCCCCGGCGCCCCGCCCGACCTCTGCCGCGGTCCCACTCCGAGCCTCCACGACATCCCTGGCGACGGCATCGAGCAGAACGACCAGCGCTACCTCTACGGCGCCCGTGCACGCTACACCCGCTTCTGGACGCTCGGCGCCTTCCCGACCGAGAGCCGGCTCCAGGTCGAGACGCGCAACGATCAGATCCACGTCGCCCTCTACCGCCAGGTCGAGCGCCGCCGCTTCTTCACCGTGAACAGGCTCGCGGTCGACGAGCGCAGCACGAGCGGCTTCCTCGAGCAGCAGGTCTTCTTCACCGACTGGATCCGGGCGGACGTGGGGCTCCGCGGCGACGTCTACTTCCTCCACGGCTTCGACGACCTGCCGGTGCAGCCTTTCGACCCGAACTTCGACCCGGTGCGGATCCGCGGCCGCACGACGGACGGGATGGTGAGCCCGAAGGCGAACCTGATCCTCACGCCGGCGGCGAACACCGACGTTTTCTTCAACTTCGGCACGGGCTTCCACGTCGGAACCCAGGAGACGGCGGCCGGGGGCAACTTCCGGCCGGCGCGCGCGAGCCGGCGCTACGGCGTCGATGTCGAGAGCCTCTTCCGGGTGACACGCCGGCTCACCGCCGACTACGACCTCTCCTACGCCGACCCGCGCTTCCGCAACGGTGACGCGATCCCGCTCGCGCCGACGCTCCTCATGAACGGCGGCCTCACGCTCGACCTCGGCCACGGCCTCTCGACCGCGCTCCGCCTCCGCTTCCTCGACGACCGCCCCGCGATCGAGGATCGGAGCCTCATCGCGCGCGGCTACACGCTCCTCGACCTCATCGCACGCTGGCGCTGGCGGAACGTCGAGGCGTCGCTCGCGCTGCTCAACCTCACGGACACCGACTGGCGCGAGGCGCAGTTCGCCGACACGAGCTGCGTACGGCGCGAGGTCGTGCCGGGCGGCTTCCCGCCGAAGGGTAACCCAGGGCGCAATGGCTTCCGCTTCCCGTGTGTCGCGCAGCCCGGGAAGCAGACCGATCATCCGCTCGAGCCGGCGCCGGATATCCACTTCACGCCGGGGAATCCGCTCGGCGTGCGTGCGGGGATCACGGTGTTCTTCTGAGCCGCGCCCGATCCAGACGAGCCATCAGGGGCAGTGGTCCGGTGTGGGTGTGTCGGTCGCGACGAACCGCCCGGGGAGATCGGCGAGGATCGTCCCGCCAAACCGCATGCAGTAACGGAACCCCCCTGTTCCTATCGTGAGCTTGACCGCGAGGCTGCCTTGGGACGGCTCGTTGAGCGAGAAGGGGATTGGACCACGGCTCCGGATCTTGAGCCGCTTGCCACTCTGGATGAGGATCGACGAATGCGCCGATCCGTGGTCCGTGTACCGGTACTTTTGCGTTCCTGGGAACAGCCGCGGTGTGTTCCCGCTCCAGTTTGAAGCGGGGAGCATGACCGCGGCCGTCTCGGCGGTCGTCGGGTTGCTGAGCTCCAGCACTGCGCCGCCGACGGTCGGGTCCGCCGGGACCCCGTGACCGGAAGCGAGGATCAGCGGGTCTCTGGACGAGACCGAGAGCGTGCGCGTCGAGCCATCACCGCTGAGAGCCATCTTCTTCCCGGAGATCCGATCGGAGAACCGGGCGACAGTGAAATCGTAGCCCGTCATTTCCCGCCGGTTCACGGTGGTCCCCGCAGCCGCGATCGTGCCCGCACCATCGACCGTCACCGCACTCGCAAGGTCTTGAGCGCCGAATTCCGTGCCGTCGATCGTCGTGAACCAGAGCCTTTCTCCCGTGCTGCCCGAGAACTTGAGGATCGTGAAGTCCGTGCCGACGTCCCAAGTCTGCCCGGCGACGATTGCGTCGCCCACCGCGTCGACCGCGAGGTCATTGACATGGTCCCCTAGCCCCGCCGTGCCGCTGATGACCTGCACGGGCCAGAGCTCGGTCCCCGTCGCACCGGAAAGCTTCACGACTGCACCGTCGGAGTGCCCCTCAGTCGCGTTCTGCACGTCGCCCGCCACGAAGACGTCCCCCATGGCGTCGAGGGCGACCGCACGCCCGAAATCGTTCGAGTGGCGCCACGCCTCCGTGCCGTTGGTGCCCGAGACTTTGACGACGATGAAGTCCCATCCCACGGCGACGACGTCGCCTGCACCATCGACCGCCGCGGCGACGGCCTCCCCGCCGGCGTGTCGCCAGAGCTCGGCGCCCGACGCGCCCGAAAGCTTGACGAGATCGAAGCTGTGGTCATCGATGACGCCCGCGGCGATGACGTCGCCCACCGGATCCGCGCGGACGACGTTCGCAATGTTGACGTCGGAAGTGAGACCGCCGATCCGCTGAGGCGGCCAGAGCTCCGCGCCCGTCGTGCCGGAGAGCTTCACGACGACGAAGTCTTTCCCGCCGGCGGCGTTCCGTTGCGTTCCGCCCCCGAGGACGTCCCCGGCGCCATCCAATGCGAGCGCGAGCCCGAAGCTGTCCGTCGAGCCGCTCAGCGTGTAGCTCCAGACCATCGCCCCCGTGGCCCCGGACAGCTTGATGAGGGTCATGTTTCCACCACCCGCGACCACGGCGTCGCCTGCGCCGTCGACGGTGATCGCGCGCCCGTAGGGATACGGCCCGGTCGGCGCGGCGACCGTCTGCCGCCACAGGATATTGCCCGTCGTCCCCGACACTTTCACGACGACGAAGTTGTTGTCGTCGGTGAAGCCGGTGGCGAAGACGTCACCGCTTGGCCCGACGGCCACCGCGGTTGCGCCGTCTTGCCGCTGGTGGTCCGTGCCGTCGACCGTTGCCTCCCACGCGGCGACGCGAGAGGCGATCGAAAGAGCGAGCACGACGGCGATGAAGGCACCCCCCGATCGTTGCTTCATGTCGCCTCCTCATCGTCTCGTCAGGCGGCTCGAGTCACCCAAGTCGCATGCTAGTCCCTCGCCGGGGGGAGCCGTCAAGGAAAAACCGGCTCGTCTGCGAAAAGTGTTGCGTCGGCTGTGCCCAGGGCCACCGTTGCCCAGCCTCCACGCCGAGCGATATGTGGAGGGGCCGTCACGCTTCGGCGCCGCACTCGCGCCTGGCTGGCATGTTCACGCTCGGCATGATCATCGGCCCCGGCACGTCGGAGATCCTGAAGAACATCATCAGCGAGCGCGGTCTGGACACGCCGCGGGGGTGAGAGACGCAGCCGCTCGTCTCGATCCTGCTGCCGGCCTTCGATGCGGAAGCGACCATCGGGGCCTGCCTGCGGAGCATCCAGCGGCAGCTCGAGCCGCGCTGGGAGTGCATCGTCGTCGACGACGGCTCCTCGGACGGCACGCTCGCCCGCGCCCGTTCCTTCGCGGAGCGGGACGCCCGCTTCCGGGTCGTCGCGGCGCCCCACCGGGGACTGATCGAGGCGCTGAATGTCGGGCTCGATCGCTGCCGCGCGCCGCTCGTCGCGCGCATGGATGCCGACGACCTCATGCACCGCGCGCGGCTTCGGGAGCAGCTCGCCGCGCTCGAGAGCGCTCCGGACCTGGCCGCCGTCGGCTGCCACGTCCGTCTGTTCCCGCGCCGCACGCTGCGCGACAGGCGGCGCGCGTACGAGCTCTGGCTCAACGCGATCGATTCGCCGCGCCGGGTGCGCGAGGAAGCCTTCGTCGAGTGCCCCGTCGCCCATCCGACCCTCATGATCCGCCGGGAGATCCTGGCGGACCTCGGCTACCGCGACCGGGGCTGGCCCGAGGACTACGACCTGGTGCTCCGCCTGCTCTGCGCCGGGCACGACGTCGGCGTCGTGCCGCGCCGCCTCCTCGCCTGGCGCGACCGCCCCGTCCGCCTCTCACGCACCGCCGACCGCTACGGCCTCGACCGCTTCACGGCCTGCAAGGCCGCGTTCCTCGCGGCGCACTTCCTCGCCGCCACGGAGGCCTATGTCCTCTGGGGCTACGGCCCGACCGGCCGGGCGCTCCGCCGGGCGCTCCTCGCGGAGGGGAAGCAACCGTCTCACATCGTCGAGCTGCATCCCGGCCGTATCGGGAACACGATCCACGGCGCCTGCGTCGTCCCGCCCGAGGCGCTGCGAAAGCTGCCCGGGCGGCCCATCGTCGTCTCGGTGGCCGGCGAGGGGCCGCGTCGGGAGATCCGCCACGCGCTGGCGGCGATGGGATTCTACGAGACCCGCGACTTCGTGTGCGCCGCCTGAGCCAGACGTAGCGCTTGCGCTTTCCGGCGAATTCTCTATTAAGCAACCCCGGGTCGTTTGGGGGTGATGATGGGCGGATGGGGTAGGAGGCGGCAGACGCTCGGCGTAGTCCTCTCGGGCGGCGGCGCCCGTGGCGCGTTCCACGTCGGCGTCTACGAGCGGCTGCTCGAAGACCGGCGCTTCGCGGCCGGGCCTTCCGTGCTGTCGGGGACGTCGGCCGGGGCGATCAACGCGGCGCTCATCGCGGCCGGCAAGACGCCGGCGGAGATGATGCAGTTCTGGCGGGGAATCGCCGACGACCCGCCGGTGGCGGCGAGCGACCTCTTCTTCCGCGACGTCGCCCGCCGCCTCTTCCGGCTGACGCTCGATGAAGGCGTCCGCTGGCTCAGCACGACGCGCGCCGTGCGCACGTTCCTCTGGCGGGCGCGCAATCACTTTCCCCCGCGCGCCGGTGGGCTCCTCGCGCTCTGGATCGAGTACCTCCTGACCGAACGCTGGGAGCTCGTCAGCCGGCTCCTCGAGGGCGTCCGGGAGCCGTTCCTCGCCGACACGGCGCCGCTGCGCGAGCGGCTCGTCGCCGAGTTCGGCGGCGTCAGGGTGCCGAGCCGAGGCATCCGGCTCGCCATCAACACGGTCGACGCGCACACCGGCCGGGTCGTCCGCTATGTGACGGCGCCCACGCCCTTCACCCGCTCGCCCGACTACCTGATCGTCGACGCGATCACCGTCGACATGGTGCTGGCGAGCGCGAGCATCCCCCTCCTGTTCCCGCCCGTCCGGATCGGACCCCATCTGCTCTGGGACGGCGGCCTGCTGGTGAACACGCCGCTCGCTCCGGTCGTCGCCCTCGGCGCCGACGAGATCGTGACCGTGCTGGTCACCGAGCCGCCCGATCCCGAAACCGGCCCCTTCCCGCACCTCGGCCGGGCCGTCGAGCGCACGGTCGACAGCTTTCTCGAGAACGCCTACAACATCGACCGCAAGCTCCTGCTGACACGCAATCGGCTCGCGCGCCTGGAGCGCGCTCCCTACCGCGACGTGACCCTCTACGAGGCCGTACGGCCCGCGCGCAACGGATGCTTCAACGCCGGCTCCTACCTCTACTTCGAGCGTCACGTGCTGGAGGCCATGCAGGCCGCCGGACGCCGCGCGGCCACCGCCTGGCTCGCCGCGGGGCCGCTCGTCGACGAGCTCGACGAGCCCACCGCGAGTCTCGCGGTGTGCTGAGTGGTTCACCCCGGCGACCTCGGGGACCGTGCCGCGGCAATGGCCGCCGAGGCAGGCTTCCTCGGCGTTCCGCTCGATGGCTTCGCGGCGACGGGCAAGAAGCAGCTCGACGCCCTCGTGACGCTGGGATTGAAGAGCGATTCGAAGCTGCTGGACATCGGCTGCGGGTGTCTGAGAGGGGGCTACTGGCTGATTCACTTCCTGGCCCCCGGGCGCTACTTCGGGATCGAGCCCCACCGCAAGCGCGTCGAGCTGGGGCTCCGGTACCTGATCGAGCCTGACGTGCTGGTTGAGAAGCGGCCGCGGTTCGACGCCAACGACGCGTTCGACACCTCCGTCTTCCGCGAGCGGTTCGACTTCTTTCTGGCCAGCTCGATCTGGTCGCACGCCTCGAAGCCGCAGATCGAGCGCATGCTCGACGGATTCCTGCGCGACACGAGGGAGGAAGGGGTGTTCATGACCTCCTATGTGCCGCCCGCGGGCCCGGAGGACGACTATCGCGGCCGGGAATGGGTGGGCACGAGCCACACCTGCGACGTTCCGGGGGTGATCTCCCACAGCCTGAAGTGGATCGGGCAGGCGTGCACCCGGCGCCGGCTCGAGGTCGCCCGGCTCGCGGGCCATGAGCTGGACGGCCAGCCCTGGCTCGTGGTCAGGCGCGCCGCGGGCGCCAGCTCGCCGGGGTGAGTGGCGTGTCCCGAGGCTCAGCCCGCCGCGGGGGCGGCGCGCTGCGCCTGCCTCTGCCGACCACGCCGGGAGCCACGGCGACGCTCACGATGGTTGCCAGGCGTCATGAACTGCTCGAGCAGCTGCTCGACCTCCTCGCGCACGAGCTTGCGGAGGGCGATCATGAAGTTGGTCGGTCGCGCCATGCGTGTGACCCTAGTGCCGGAAGGCCGGCGGGGTCAATGGAAAAACGGTCGGTGCTTGACCGAGGCGGCGCCCCATGGTTGAGCACGGTCCGTGCCAGACTCCCTCGCCGAGCGGCTCGCCGCGGTCAAGGACCGGAGCACGTGCCGGATCACGACACGCGGCCGCCGCACGGGCAGGCCGCACGCGAGGACCATCTGGTTCGCGGTCGAGGACACGGTCGTCTACGTGGCGACGCTGAACGCGCGCCGCGACTGGGTCCGCAATGTGCAGAAGAATCCGGACGTCGAGCTCGACCTGGGCTCGCTCCGCGTCCGCGGACGCCTCACCACGATCACGGACCGTACGGGCGAGGCGCACGTTCGTGACCTGCTCGCCCGCAAGTACTGGATGGCGTGGATCGCCTCGTGGTTCGGGAGGGGTCCGGAGCGGACGTTCCGCGTCGACGAGCTGACGCCCGCCGGTTGAGGCCTCAGGCCGCGGGCCGCTTGAGGGCCGCCTCGAGCCGGCGCCCGTAGAAGCGGAGACAGTTGCCGGCAAGGAGCTTCGCGAGGTGCTCCGGCGCGTACTCCCGCTGCCGGGCGACGTTGCGCACGCAGTCGGTGAGGACCCCGTCCCAGTGGCCGTAATCGGCGCTGAAGCAGGCCACATCCTCGCCCATCGCCCCGAGCGCCTCGCGCAGGTACGCGGGCGCCGGGTCGTCGGACTCGAAGCTCGCGAAGATTTGCCCGCGGCGGAAGAAGTCGGTCGGGTCGTGCGAGAGGCCGCGGTACTCGTAGAGGAAGTCGTCGCGTCCGGCGGCGGGCCGCTCGCGCTCGGCGTGGACGAGCAGGTCGTACACCCCGCGCGCCTTGGCGAGCAGGTGGAGTCGCCCGTCGTCCCCGCGGCGCTCGCGCACCAGCTCGCGCATGAACTCCGTGAACGAGATGCGGGTACCGGGGTGGAAGTCCCGGATGCGCTTCTCCCAGTGCTCGTGGAACGCGTGCACGAGGTCCGGGAGCCAGCCACAGCCGGCCTCCAGGAAGCCCATGCGGAGCGTCGGAAAGCGGTCGAAGACGCCGTCGAACACGCACGCCGCGAGCGCCATCTGCATCTGGTTCCGGTGGCCGAAGATGTGGGAGAGGATGAAGGTGTCGACCTGCTCGGCAACCCCCGACGGCAGGTAGACGCCGGGTGAGCCGTGCACGCCGAGCGCGACGTCGAGCTCGGCGGCCGCGGCGAGCAGGGGGTGGAAGTCCGGGTGGCTCAGGTGCTTCGGCAGCCGGACCATCGGGAAGGCGTCGGGTGCCGCCGGGTGCGGCACGGGCAGGCTCGGCGGCGCGTGGACGCCGATCATCCCCAAGTCGAGGACGCAGCGGCGGAGCTCCTTCATCGCCTCGCCGACATCGGCGAGCGACAGGTAGCCGACCGGGAAGAGCCGCCCGGCATACGGCCGGCAGTCATCGGCGATGTAGTCGTTGTAGGCCCGCATGCAGGCGACGGCGAGCTCGGGGTCGAGGATCGACTCGAAGCTGAGCGTCATCGACCCGTAGAGCACCTGCGCGTCCACCCCTTCGCGCTCCATGTGCTCGAGCCGGATGCGGTTGAAGACGCCGCCGATGGCGGTCTCCGGATGGATCGCCGCGAAGGCGCCCTTGCCGGGTCCGTCGGGCTGCGGGAAGACGCGCTCGAGCTCCGCGCCCGTGCGCGGATCGCGGTCGCGCACGACGAGCCGCGGCTGGCCGTAGCGGTCGGTGCGGGAGGCGAGGCGGTCGCGGTACGGTGCGTCCAGGTAGTCGAAGAACACGACGGGGTTCTCCATCTTGTGAGCGTCGGCGTCGATGACCAGCAGACCGTCGTACATGCGCATCCGCCTAGGCGATCCGCCCCCTCGCCGTCAATGGCTCGTTGACACTCCGCGCGACGCCTCGATACGCTCGCCTCGTGCACCGTCCGCTCATCTCGGCCGACTCCCACGTGATGGAGCCGCTCGACCTCTGGACGACGCATCTGCCGGCGCACCTTCGGGCGCACGGGCCGCGCATCGAGCCGCGCGACGGAGTGGGGTGCCTGATGGTCGAGGACACCGTCGTCCGTCGGTTCTCCTCGCTCGCCAAGGCGGGCGCGCAGGCGAAGACCTTCGCCCAAGGCGCGAGCGACCCCGAAGGCCGGCTCCGCGACCTCGACGCCGACGGCGTGTGGGGCGAGGTGATGTACCCGAACCTCGCCTTCTTCTGCTGCTTCCACATCCGGAGCCCCGAGCTCCAGATCGCCACCGCCCGGGTCTACAACGACTGGGCGGCGGACCTCTTCATCGGCGCCTCGGAGCGCTTCGCGCCGGCGGCCGTCATCCCCGTGCTCGACGTCGCCGCGTCGCTCGCCGAGCTCGAGCGGGTGGCCCGGCGCGGCTTCCGTGCGGCCCTGTTGCCCGCCCACATCGACACGCGGCCCTACAACGATGCCGCGTACGACCCGCTCTGGACCGCCGCCCAGGACCTCGGCATCCCGCTCACCTTCCACGCCGGCACCGGCCGCAGCCAGACGCCGGCGCACGGCCCGGGCGGCGCCGTCATCAACTACGTCGTCACGGTGGGCGGCCCGATGGAGACCGTCGCCTACCTCTGCGGCTCGGGCGTGCTCGCGCGCTTTCCCGGGCTGCGGGTCGTCATGGTCGAGTGCGGGAGCGGCTGGCTCGCCTGGGTGCTCCATGCCATGGATGACGCTTATCGCGAGCACCACATGTTCGTGCGGCCGAAGCTGGAGCTCCTGCCGAGCGAGTACTTCCGGCGCCAGGGCGCGGTCACCTTCCAGCACGACCCGGTCGGGCTCGCCAACATCCCGTTCACCGGCGACCGCTGCCTCCTCTGGGGCTCCGACTACCCGCACCCGGAAGGCACCTGGCCGAACTCGCAGGAGGTGCTCGCGCGGCAGTTCGCGGGCGTCGCGGCGGAGGCGATGGAGCGCATCGTCTGCCGGAACGCGGCGGAGCTCTACCGCTTCCGGCTGCCGACCTGCTGATGACGCCCGCCGACTTCGAGGCCGCCGGCCTCTACGATCCCGCCGCGCCCGAGGCGGCCGACCGCCTGGCATTGCTCCAGTGGCTTGCCGCGCAGGGCACCACCCTCGCGCAGATGGTGGAGGCCCAGCGGCACGGATCGCTCACGGGTCTCGCGGGCGACCTCACGCTGCGGGCGGGCGAGCGGCTCACGCTCGCCGAGGTGGCCGCGGCCGCCGGCATGTCGCCGGCGCGCATCGAGCGCATGCGTCTCGCTGCCGGCTTCCCGCCGGTCGATCCCGACGAAGCGTTCTTCAGCCGCGATGACGCCGAGACGTTCGCGAGCCTCGTGACGGGCGACGCGTTCGTCGGCGAGCCTGCGATGCTGCACTTCATCCGCGTTGTCGGCTCATCGCTCGCGCGGATCGCCGAGGCGGCGCTCGCCCTCTTCCTCGCCAACGTCGAGAGACCGATCGTCGAGCGTCATGCGGGCGAGCTGGCGCTCGCGCAGGCCAATCTTCGGGCCGCTCACGCGCTCGACATCATCCCGAACGGTGTGCGCTCGATGTTCCGCGCGCACATGGAAACCGCCATCCGCCGGTTCCGCGCCGCGCGCCCCCCCGAGCGGGTGACGCTCGACACGGTGCGGGTCACGATCGGCTTCGTCGACCTCGTCGGATATTCCCGCCTGACGCAGCAGCTCGACGTGCGCGCCCTCGGGACGCTCGTCGAGCGGTTCGAGGCGCTCGCGAGCGACATCGTCGCCGCCCGCGACGGGCGGGTCGTCAAGCTCATCGGCGACGCGGTCATGTTCGTCGCGGTCGACGCCGGAGCCGCCTGCGACATCGCGCTCACGCTGCTCGAGCGCTTCGCCGACGACCCGTCGGTCACGCCACGCGGCGGACTCGCCAGCGGCACCGTCCTCCTCCGCGGCGGCGACTACTACGGCCCGGCCGTCAATCTCGCGTCGCGCATCGCCGAGCTGGCGGTGCCGCGCGAGATCCTGGTGACCGCCGAGGTGGCAGAGCGAGCGGGAACGGACCGCTTCCACTTCGAGCCGGCGGGCCGGCGTGTTCTAAAAGGCTTCGACGCCCCGGTCGCCCTCCACGCGGCCGGGCGCCCATGACGATCAGCAGCCGATCTCGGCGATCGCGTGCAGCGCCTCGATCTGCTGCAGGCCGCAGATGACGGTCGTGACGCCCGCCTCGCGCCAGGCCGCCAGGCGGTCCCGGAGACGCTCCTTCGGGCCGACGAGCGACACCTCGTCGGCCAGGCGATCCGGCACGGCCGCGGTCGCCTCGGCCTTCTTGCCGTCGAGGTAGAGATCCTGGATCTTCCTGGCCTCCGCCTCGAAGCCGTAGCGGCAGGCGAGGTCGTTGTAGAAGTTCTTGCCGCGCGCGCCCATGCCGCCGACATAGAGCGCGAGCACCGGCTTCACGAACTGGAGACACGAGGCCACGTCGTCGCCCAGGATGACGATCGGTCCCGGCGCGACGTCGAAGTTGTGGAGACCCTTGCCGTTGCCCGCCTTCCGGAAGCCGGCGGCGAGCGCGTCGTGGTACACGTTGGTCCGATAGGGCGAGAAGAACATCGGCAGCCAGCCGTCCGCGATCTGCGCGGTCTGCTCGACGCTCTTTGGGCCGACCGCCGCGATGTAGATGGGGATCTGCCGGCCGTGGAGGATGCTCTTGAGCGGCTTGCCGAGCCCGGTCGCACCCGGGCCGCGATAGGGGATCTGGTAGTGCGGGCCCGTGTGCTCGAGCGGCTTCTCGCGCGCCCAGATGGCGCGCACGATCTCGACGTACTCGCGCGTCCGCCGCAGCGGGTTCCCGTACGCCACGCCGTGCCAGCCCTCGACCACCTGCGGGCCCGAGACGCCGAGACCGAGGAGCATGCGGCCGCCGGAGAGCTGGTCGAGCGTGGTCGCGGTCATCGCCGTCATCGCCGGGCTCCGGGCCGGCATCTGCATGATCCCGCTGCCGACGTGGATGCGGGTGGTCTGCGCCGCGATCCAGGCGAGCGGCGTGACGGCGTCCGACCCGTAGGCCTCCGCCGCCCACACCGAGTGGAAGCCGAGCCGATCGGCTTCCTGGATCAGCTCCATGTTGAGCGACATGCGCGCGCCCGAGTAGCCGACGTTGATCCCGAATCGCATGCGACGCCCTCCCGGCTCCTTGTAGGCGAAGCGCGAGCGCCGAGGCAACCGCTACCGCGCCCGGGGCCGCCACCCGGGATGCACGACGCACCAGCGGCTCGGGACGAGCAGCGTCTCGCGGTAGTCCGTGCGCCAGGCGCGCGCCGCCGCGGTCCAGTCGCGCGTCTCGGGCGCCGACCCGAAGTCGCCGAGGTGACGAGTGAGGGCGTCGAACGTCGGCACGCTCCAGAGGATGACCGCCTCGGTGTCGCGCATCGCCGTGCGGTAGGCACCGATGAGCCGGAGCCCGCGCCGCTCGGCCACCGGCAGCCAGCGGGTCGCGACGGCGTCGAGATACTCTTCCGCCGTGCCCGCCCGCAGGGTCGCGATCTCCTGCAGGCACGCCCGGCCGCGGACGCTCCGCTCGATCAGCTCGTCGCGCGTCGGGCAGTACGGCGCCGGCTCGAGGATGCGGTCGAAGCCGCCCGACCGCCAGCGCGCCATGCGCGTCCACCACGCGCGCAGGTCGGCGGGCTGCCCCTCTCCGGCGTACTGCTTCTCGAGGATGTCCGCCCACTGCTTCCAGCCGTCCATCTCCCACAGGTTCACGACGCGCGGCCAGTCGCCCGTCGACCCGGACTGCTGCCAGATGCCGACCAGCGCCCCGCCCTTCCGGCGTCGCGCCGCCCACGCGGCGGTGTGTCGCTTGTAGGGCTCCGAGCCCGTGCCGATGATGTCGATCGTCTCGTGGAGGTAGAGCTTCGGGTTGGCCACTACTCGCGCACGAGCAGGTGAATCACGCACACGCTGCCGCCGCCCATCATGTGGCAGAGGCCGACGCGCGCGTCCTCCACCTGTCGCCGCCCCGCCTCGCCACGCAGCTGGAGCGTCGTCTCCCAGATCTGCGCGAGCCCGGTCGGGCCGCCCGGATGGCCGCGGGCGATGAGCCCGCCGTCGGTCGACACGGGCACGCGGCCGCCGGGCGCGAAGTCGCCGCGTTCGATCGCGGCCTCCGCCTCGCCTGCGCCGCAGAGCCCGAGCAGCTCGTAGTACTCGAGCTCCTCGATCGCGAAGGCGTCGTGCACCTGCACGAGGTCGAGGTCCTCGGGGCCGATGCCGGCCTCCTCGTACACCGCGCGCGACGTGTCGGTCGTCATCCGGGCGGGACCGACCACGGGGCCCACGAAGAGATGACCCGGCGCGTAGCGCTCGGTCTGCAGCTCCGAGGCCGCCACGCGGACGACCGGGCGGCCGGGGCGGAGCCGCCGGGCGATCTCCGGCCGCCCGACGATCGCCGCCCCGGCGCCGTCGCCGATCGGGCAGGACATCATCGTCGTCAGCGGCCACGCGACCATCCGCGAGCCGAGCACCTTCTCGACCGTCACCGGGCGCTCGGGCTGGCGCTGGCTCATCGGGTTCAGCGCCCCGTTGTTCCAGTTCTTGGCGGCGATCGCGGCGAGGTGCTCGGGCTTCGTGCCGCGCTCGTGTATGCGCCGCGTCGCCCAGAGGGCGAAGAAGGCCGCGGGCAGGATCGCGTCCTCGAGCCAGGCGGGATGCGTCGTCTGGCTCGAGGACTGGATCATCGCCGTCATCTTGTCGAAGCCGAGCACCATGACGACGTCGTGACGGCCGCTCGCGACGGCGAGGCAGGCTTCGCGGAAGGCGGCCGAGCCGGTGGCGGACGCATTCTCGACGTGCTGGACGGGGATGCCGGTCAGCCCGAACTCCTTCATGGTCCGCGTCCCGCTCATGACCGGCGCGAAGATGTAGCCGACGTAGGCGGCCTGGACGTCGCGGAACGAGAGACCCGCGTCGCGGAGCGCCGCCAGCCCGGCCTCGCGCCCGAGGTCGGCGTTCGAGCGGTCCGGCCACATGCCGAAGCGGTGCATGCCGACGCCGAGGATCGCGACGTCCTTCACGATTGCACCACCGGCCGGAAGCGGATGATCACGACGTCCTGCCCGTCCTCCTCGCGCAGGGGCTCGAGCTCCGCCTCGACCGTCTGGCCGACGCGGTAGTCCTCCTGCCGCCCGGCGAGCGGGAGCTGGACGCGCGGTCCCTCGGGCAGGTCGACCTGGCCGACGCCGTAGCCGACGTGCTCGAGGCGCGTCGAGCCGAAGAGCGGGAAGTGCACGAAGGTGTAGCTGTAGACCGTCCCCCGCGGGCCGAGGAGCACGTCGGCGGTCCGCTCGCTCAGGCACTTCGCGCAGACGGCACGCCGGGGAAAGAAGTGCTCCCCGCAGTCCTCGCAGCGCGAGCCGAGAAGTCGCGGCGGCTCGGCCGGGTCCTCGGGCACCGTGAAGTAGCCCGCCTTGATGGGGACGCGCGGCCTCGCCGTGCCGGCCATTCGTCGCGCAGCGCTCGAGTTACTTGGGCACGGGGCAGGCGGAAGGCGCCGGCGTCGCCGGCTGGCCCACGAACTTGTCCTGCGTGTCGTTGCGCGCCGTCGACGGCGGGCTGCCGCTCACCCTGGCGGGCACGTCGGCGCACCAGGTCGCACCGCTGCCGAGCGTCAGGCGCACGGCCACCCGGCCCTGCGACGGCTCGTCGAGCGTGTAGGGCCAGTTCGCTTTCCCGCCCCGGATCGAGATCGAGTCGGCCTTGACCGTGATCCGCGAGACGGGGCCGTTCCGGTCCGTGCCGCGGAAGACGTAGCCGGTGACCGTACCCGCACCGAGCGCCGTCCAGCTGCCGCTCGGCAGCGCGATCACGTAGTCGTCGGTCGGACTGCCGGGGGCCGGGTCGGAGTTGTAGACGACGAGCGTGCCGCCGGCGGCGCCGCGAGGATCGCCGGAGCTGCCTCCCGGCGGGACGACGACGCGGTTGGCCGCCGCCTCGAACTTCGTGTCGGACCGGAAGGAGATCTTCCGGCGCATGAGACTGATCGGCGCCACGCTGTCGTCCCTGAGCGTGAACGAGCGCGTCGGGACGAGGACCGGCGGGAGCGTCGTGGTGCTCACCGTCGTCGAGGTCGTGGTGGTCGTGCTGGTGGTCGTGGTCGCGCCGGGGAAGCTCGCCGCGTTCGCCGGGTCGGTCCCCTGGTCGAGCTCGGTGCGGTCGAAGAAGCCGTCGAGGTCGCGGTCGACGCCGATGCGGGTGCCCGAGCCCGGCGGCACGCAGGTGTAGACCTGCTCCTGCCCCGCTGTCGCGGCGAGGTTCCGCAGCGCCGTCTTCGAGAGCACGGGGTCGGCGTTGCGGTCGGGCTGGAAGTTGTTGTTGCCGACGTAGACCGCACCGCGCGCCTCGCCGTTGACGTTCCCCTTGACGACGAGGTCGCAGTCCCCCGCGTCGTCGCGCGCGATCAGGAGGTCGATGCGGCCGGTGACCGTCGCATCGTTCACCGTCGCCGGCGTCACCGAGACCTGCTGGCCGACGATGGGCCGGAGCCCGGTGTCCATCGAAAGGACGAACGACTCGACGTTGCGGCGCTGCGTGTCGCTCTGGAAGTTGAAGACGGGCGCGTGCAGGAAGATGAAGACCGTCGAGATGCTGCCGTCGTGGAGGAACCCGAAGCCGCGCACCTGGTCGCCCTGGAAGCCGGTGCCCGCGACGCCCGGCGCGCCGTTCGGGAAGCCGAACATGCCGATCTTCTGGTAGACGTTCCGGAGGTGCGGGATCTTGAACTCCTGCGGCTCCCCTTCGAAGGACGAGAAGCCGTCCGTGCCGAAGAAGCCGCTCGGGATGTTGAGCGCGTGGCAGGTGTTGCACTTCTGCGTATCGACGGTCGTGTTGAGGTAGAAGTCCTGACCCGCCGACTGCGCGCTGGTGAGCGTGTTGTCGAGGGCGCGGATGGGGTTGGGCGGATAGCGCACCGTCAGGATGAAGTCGGTGTACGCCTGCAGGTCAGCCGCCGAGAGCTGGCTCGCCGCGCCCAGCAGCCCGACGAAGGCGGGGTTGAACTTCTTGAACGCGCCGTCCTCGTCGAGCGGCTGTCCGCCCGGGTCGTTGCCCGCGGTCCGATCGCCGCGCCAGTGCATCGGCCCGGCGTTCGCCATGCCGCGCAGGCTCTGCGTCGTCATCGGCCCCTTCATCGGGTGGAAGGTGTGGGTCGACGAGAGCTGGAGCCGGAAGGGGTTCGGGTTGTTCGTCACGCTCCCGAAGGGGTCCCCGAGGTCCCAGGCGAGACTGTCGAAGTCACCGAAGATGTGGCAGCTGGCACACGCCGCGTCGCCGTGCGCTGACTTGCGGGCGTCGTAGAGGAAGCGGCGCCCGTTCTTCGCGGCCGCGGGCGAGGGGTCGAAGCGGAGCGGGACGGTGCCGATCACCGCGCGCGACGGGCTGCTCGCGTTGCCGATGATCGAGATCGTGTGGTCGATCCGGTTCATGACGTAGAGCCGGTCGTTGGCGGCATCGAGCACGATCCCGCTCGGACCCTGCCCCACCGCCGTCTGCTGCTCCGTGATGACGCCGGCCTCGAGGTCGCTCGCGTTGAAGGCGCCGATCTTGCCGGAGCCGAAGCCGGCCACGAACACCGTGTTTCCGTCGGCAGAGAAGGCCATGTCCGTCGGGAAGGCGAGGCTGCGGTCGATCTCCGACTGCGGCCCCGGCACGACGGCATAGTTGATGTGCGGGTTCAGATGGTGCGGCGTCGCGGTGGTGCCGCTGATCACGGTGATGCAGCTCAGGGCGAGGCGGCCGCGCACGTCGGGCTCGAAGCGCACCTGGTTCACCGCGTCCGTGTTCGCGACGTACACCTTTCCGTTGGTGGGACGGACGGCCATGTTGAAGATGACCGTCCCGACGCCGCTGACGACGTTCGTCCCGCCGGCGGGCGCGAGCGGCGTCGAGTTGGCGTTGATCAGGAAGACGTCCTTGTCGGGAAGCGCGAACGGCACGAACGCGCTCCAGTCGCGGTTGATCTCGTCGACCCACTGGCTGCCGTTGAACTTGACGATGAGGCCGGTGCTCGGAGCGCCGGGCGTCGAGCCCGGCGGAGGCGGAGGCAGGCCATGCGGGTTGTTGTTCTGGTTGCTGACCACCGTCTCGGTGATCGTCGTGGTGCGGTTGCCCGAGTTGAACACCGCCGCGTAGACCGTCGCGCCGTCGGGGCTGACGGCGAGGGCGCGTGGCGTGTCCCCGAAGAGCGCGAGCGGCGAGCCTTGGATCGGCGTGCCGCCGAGCGCGGCCCCCAGGTTGTTCGCGTCGAAGGCCCAGACGTCGGCGCGGCCGATCCCCGGGGTGGTTAGCTGCGGGTCGCCGGGCCGGTTCTGCCCGCGATGGGCGCAGGTGATGAAGGCGCGGTTGCGGCCGGTCCCCGCGAAGACGACGTCGCGCGGCTCGTCGCCGACCAGCAGCGTGCGTGTGACACGCGAGAGCGTGACGTTGGTCGGGTCGACCTCGACGATGCTCACGCTGTCCGACAGGAGGTTCGTGACCCACGCCTCGGTCCGGCCGGCGCCGTTGGTGCGCGTGGCGACGGCCACGGGCTCGAGGCCGACTGCCACCTCGGTGGCGAGCGAGAGGCCGCCGGCGGTGATCGTGTAGATCTCCAGGCGGTTGTCGGGCGTGTTGACGGCGAACAACCGCTCAGCGGCGGGGGAGAGGGCGAGCGGCCGGACGTGGCCGCTCTCGAAGTTGAGGAACGACTGCCCGCGCGCGATCCCGGTGCCGCCGACCACGAAAAGCAGGGCAAGCCACGGGATGCGGGCAAACGATCTCCACATGGAAGCAGACCGTTATCAAGTCTCCCCCGTGCTCACAATAGAAAAAGTTTGACGCATGGGGGGCTGGCCATGACGCGGCCCGTCGCGCTAGGAACCGCTCCGCATGCTCCAGCCCGAGCGCGACCTGGGCGCCATCCAGGACGGCCTGGCGGCCTGGCTCCGGACCCGTATGCCGGAGACGCGGGACCTGACGATCTCCGAGCTCACGCGGCCGAAGGCCGGCTTCTCCAACGACACCCTGCTCTTCGAGGTGTCCTGTCTCGCCGGCGGCCGGCGATGCGTCGAACGCCTCGTCGCGCGCTTCGCGCCGGCCGAGTTCCGCGTCTTCCCCGAGTACGACCTGGCCGCGCAGGCAAAGGTCATGCAGTGTCTCGCCCCGACCGGCGTGCCGGTGCCGCGGGTCCGATGGCTCGAGGAAGATGCGCGCGTCCTGGGTCAGGCCTTCTACATCATGGACGCGATCGCGGGAGAGCTGCCCTCGGAGGTGCCCCCGTATCACAGCACGGGATTCTGCTTCGAGGCGACGCCCGCGCGGCGCGCACGCATCTGGTGGAGCGGCCTCGAGACCCTCGCCCGCATCCACAAGCTCGACTGGCGCGCGCTCGGCCTCGAGCTCCTCGGCGCTCCCGGGCCTGGGACCGATCCGATCGATCGCCAGCTCGCCTACTGGGCGCGCTACCTCGAATGGACCGTACGCGGCCGGGCGCCGCAGCCGATCCTCGCCCACGCGCTCGCCTGGCTCCGCGAGCACCGCTACGCGCCGCGCCACGTCGCCCTGTGCTGGGGCGACGCGCGCCTGCCGAACCTGATCTACCGCAACGACGAGGTCGTCGGCGTCCTCGACTGGGAGATGGCGTTCCTCGGCGACCCCGAGGCGGACCTCGGCTGGTGGCTCTTCATGCACTGGGCGACCGGCGAGGGATACGGCTTCCCGCCGCTCGAGGGGTTTCCGGGAAGAGAAGAGACGATCCGGCGCTACGAGGCGCTCACCGGCCGGCCGGTGGAGCATGCGTTCTACAACGAGGTGCTGGCCGCCCTCCGGTTCGGGGCGATCATGGCGCGCATCGCCGGCCGCATGGCCGACCTCGGCATTCCTGCCCCGATGCCGGACTTCGAGACGAACACCCAGTGCCACCAGCGTCTGGCAGCGCTCCTCGAGCTGCCGCCGCCGGGGAGGAGCTGACACGGATGGCGAGCACCGTTCACATGGCAGCGCCCGAGGACGACGCGCGGCACACGCCGGGCCCCGGCTCGCTGCCGCTCTGGAACGAGAGCCTCTGGTTTCCCTTCTACGATTCAGCGAGCGACGTCGGTGTCGTGCTCCGCGCCGGCATCCACGCGAACCGGGGCGAGGCGAACCTCTTCCTCTTCCTCACGCACCGCGGGACGGTCGTGCACAGCGTGATCGACCATCGCCTGCCGGTGCCGCCCGTCGAGCAGGGCCGTCTCGAGATGGCGGGCCTGCTGATCGAGTGGCTCGTCCCGCGCGAGAGCTTCCGCCTCCGCTACCGGCACGGCACGCATGGAATGGACGTCGTCTGGCAAGCGATCAGCCCGACCTATCTCTATCCGCACCCCCCAGGCGTGAGCTTCGATCAGTTTCCGGGCCACATCGAGCAGGGCGGCGCGGTCCGCGGCACGGTCACGCTGGCGGCCGTCCCCTACCCGATCGATTGCCTCGGCCACCGCGACCACAGCTGGGGCGGCGAGCGCGACTGGGCGAAGTTCCACCGCTGGAACTATCTGAGCGGCGAGCTCGGCCGCGACTTCTGGTTCAACGCCGTGCGCATCGACCTCGGGCCGGAGACGGACATCCGCGTGGGCTGCCTGTGGGACGGCCGCGAGCTGCTTGCCCTCGCCGGCATCGAGCTCGCCGTCGGGACCGCCGACGGCGGCGCGCGCCAGCTTGGCGTCGACGCGCGCCTGACCGACGAGCGCGGGCGCGAGCACCACGTCGTCGGCGAGGAGGTGCTGGTGAACTGCCCGGTCCAGTACGGGCGCACGTGGCTCAAGGACGGGATCACCCGGTACCGGTGCGGGGACCGCATGGGGTTTGGGATTCTCGAGCACGGCTACGTCGAGCGGGCCGGCCGGTCTTGAGACACACCGGCCCCACCGCTATCCCGTAGTGGGGTGGTCGTGGGGAAGGGATTTGCATCGCTGCAGTCTGCCGTGAGCCTGCTCGCCGGGCTCGCGTCGCTCTCGGGTGCGCTGTATTCCGCTGTGCAGTTCGCCAAGCCGGCTCCCCGCACGGGCGATATCCTGGCGATCGTCCGCGGATCGAAGTCCGACAAGGCGCCCCCCGGGACAACCGTCGAGATATTGACGCCGCAGGATGCGCTGGTCGCCACGCTCAAGCCGGGTGACGACGGGTCCGCCCGCGGCGTCCTCGAGGAAGGACCGTACCGCATGCGGGCGACGGCGCCGCGCTTCGAGGCGCAGACGCGGGACGTGCAGGTGCAGCGCGGTGCGACTGCCGAGGTACGACTCCAGCTCGTGCAGCAAGACGCCGATGAAGGGCCCTCGCGCGCGCGCCGGTCAGGCGATCGCGCGCGCCCGATCAGCCGGGCGGTGGGCGGGGCCCAGCGCTTCCTCCACCGGCTCGGTCTCTGATCCATCGCGCGCCGATTCGTCTGCGACTCGGACGGAATGCCGGACAGCGTCTGCAGCGTCGCCGCGCCGTGCCCGCCGTGCGTGTACGCGGCGCATCCCTGCCTTCTCCCCTGCAGTGCCGACCCAAGCTTCGTCATCGGCACCGCCGCCGTTGGCGCGCGGGCCGTCATTCGCCTGCCCGCCACCCGAACGACGCTGGTCGTGCGTTGCCAGCCCTCGAACGCGCCGGAATAGGCGGCGGTCAAAGCGCTCGAGCCCGGCGTGGCGATGATCCGGCACTTGACACCAGCCCTCGGCGGGTGTATATATGTCCCATGACGTTGACCGAACTGACCGACCGCTTCCCGGATGAGGCCACGGCCAAGACGCATCTCTTCAACCTGCGCTGGCCCGACGGCAAGGTCGCCTGCCCGCGGTGCGGGAAGGACGAAAAGATATACCGCCGCGCGCCGCGGAAGGACGAGGCGGTGTCGTACCGCTGGACGTGCAAGAGCTGCAACAAGAACGGGTACGGCTTCTCGCTGACGACCGGCACGATTTTCGAGGAGGCTAAGCTTCCGCTTCACAAGTTCTTCCAGATTCTCCTGCTCATGCTGACGTCGAAGAAGGGCATGAGCGCCCGCCAGGTGCAGCGCACCGTGTTCGGGGAGACGCGGAACCGCAAGGGCTGGATCGTCGGCAAGGGTAGCTATGAGAGCACGTGGTACGCCTGCCACCGCATTCGGGCCGCGATGAGGGATGAGCACTTTCTTCGTCTGACAGGGGCGGTCGAGATCGACGAGACCTACGTCGGCGGGAGCGACCGCAACCGGCACAAGAACAAGCGGCGCGGAACCGGGATGACCGAGGGCGCCAAGGTGCCGGTCATTGGCGCGATCGCGCGGAAGGGCAACGTGGTCTGCGAAGTGCTTGACCGCGTGACCGGCAACGTGATGGATGACTTCGTGATGCGGACGGTGGACGAGAAGGTCTCGCTGGTCGCCACCGACGAGCACAAGGGGTATGCGCGTCTGCGTCAGGCCGGCTATCCGCACGAGACGGTTACGCACAGCGCTGGCGAGTACGTGCGCGGCGAGATTCATACGGCGAACCTCGATGCCTTCTGGTCGCTCGTGAAGCGCGGCATCATGGGGAGCTTCCATCAGGTGTCGCGTGGCTACCTGCCGCTCTACCTCAACGAGTTCTCGTATCGGCACAACAACCGCGGCCGGTACACCCACGACGTGTTTGATCGCGTCTTGGAGTCATGTTGAAGACGCGGCCCGGGAAGGGGCGCGAGAAGCTACCACCGCGATCGCCGCCGCGGAGTCGCGTGAAACCGCCGTCACCGGAGCTACCCAAGGTCGAGTCCGCTGCGGACTTCGACCGGGTGCTCCGCGGCCTACTCAGCGTCCCCGTCAGTGCGAAACCCAAACGCGCGAAGCGGATGCGGAGGAAGTCCCGCTAGGCCGTGAGCAGCACCTTCGAGCTGAACTTACCTTCAGTATCGATGCGAATGATCCACGCGCCCGTATTGCGACGGACGAAACGCGTCATCCGCGGCAATGCCTTCACGAGAATCTCGGCCATCGCCTCAGCGCGCAAGTTGCCCTTGGTCAGGATGAAGACCGGCCGTCCGGCCGCTATGGCCGCGGCCTTCTCGCGGGGACGGTAGCGCAGGTCCCGGTCCTTCGTGATGGACGCTGACATTCCCGGTGCGGCCAGCCAGTGCTCATCCGGGGTGCTCTGGGCGAAAACGTCGTCGTGGATAACTACGCGCGCGCCGACGGCGGCAAGTGCCTGAGGGACGCGACGCCCGAGCGAGCGATCGACCAGAAAGACGACTTCGGCTTCGCCCGCAATGGTTCAGGCTGCCTCTTTATGGTGGTAGCGGACCGCTTCCTCGATTTGCTCCTGTGGGCAGCCGTAGTCTTCGGCGAGTTCGGGGATGGTCTCACCCGCTCCGAAGCGCGAACTGATGACTTCGGTTCGAATCGCGTCGCCAATGAACGGACGGCCGTATGCCACGCGCGGGTCAATCCGCACGATCTTGGGTTCGGTTGGCTGCGGCAGCCCCTCGTGGACTCTCGTGAACGGGTAGAGAGTCACGGCGATGTCGTGCTCAAAGTCGATCCTCTCAAGGTGTGCCTCGAAGACTTCGGGAATCACGAGTTGCCCCAGCGGCACTAGATCAACTAGAACGCCGCCGCGCTCTACAAGGATGCGCGCCCCGTAGAGACGCAAGTCTCGATGCGCGAGGGGCCGCTCGACCCCGAGTTCGTCCCCGAGAAGACTGACGATCTTCCGAATCCCCGGCAGGGTTAGATCCTTCTTGCGCCGCAGTCCCCGGAGCACATGCG
>VBKF01000142.1 GCA_005888095.1 Deltaproteobacteria bacterium
GGTCGCTCCGTAACGACGTAGCGCATATGTCCGAGGGCCGGTCCACCTGTTCCGCGGGGCTCAGTCCCCGCCGGCGCGGGAAGCGCGTCCCGCACCGTGGACACAAGCCATATACCCGCGTGCGTCAGGAGCAGGTTGACCGTCCTCGGCCCCTAGGCTCGTTCGGGGGTCGGGCAGCGACGGCGGCGCTGCCTTGACGGTGTGCGGGTTCTGTGCGGGAACCCGAGTCGACTCGGGTCTATTCGGTATCAGTCGCCGCGGCGCGAAGCCGCGTCCTTCTGCATTCCTGTTGACCCGAGTGCAGCCCCGTCCGCCCCGGGCAGCGACTCATAATCCCTAGGTCCGCGGTTCGACTCCGCGCGCCGCCATCCGCAAGGTCAGACACCCACGCCCTCGAACAGAACGGGGAGTGTAGGGCGGCGAGAGACCGTAGCCGCTTGCGTGCTCGTCGCCGGCTGGTGTACGCCACCGCCATGCGCCTGCCGCGCGCGGTGATCCTCGCCGTCGGTATCGCGATCGCGACTCCCGCGGGCGCGCAGCTCGCGCAGCCGGTGGAGGGCGTCTGGCACCTCACCGGGCACGTCGTCGCCACCGGGTGCGGCGGCCGCTGCGTCACCCGGCGTGAGACCGTCGACCAGGAGGTGGTGATCGCGAACGGCCAGCTGAGCGGCGCGGAGGGGCTCGTGCCCGCGTGCGAGGGCGGGCTCTCCGAGCAGGAGTTCGATGGGCTCTTTACGGTTGTCCCCGGGCGGCGGGGCTGGTTCAATATCCGCGTCGCCGACCGGGCGCGGTTCCGCGACCTGGTGCGGCGCTGCATCGGCTATCCCTCGTTGCGCCTGGGACGGTTCGGGGGGCGTCTCCGTGTGGCGGTCGACGGCAGGAGCTTCGACGAGGTCGTTCACGTCGCCGGGAGCGTCTCGGTCCTCGGCCGTACCGCGACCTTCTCGGCGCGCGGACGCGTCCATGGCGACCGGGTCCGCGACGCCGCTGCGCCCTTCGCGCCGTTCACGACCGCCGCCGTCGCGCGGGCGCTCGATGCCGCGCTCGCCGCGGAGTGATCCGGCGCGCAGATCGGCTCACGCGCAGTGCGTCGCCACCAGCGCGAGCAGCCGGTCGAAGTCGATGGGCTTGCCCACGTAGCCCGCGGCACCGAGGTCGGCCGCCCTTCTGGCCACCATGGTGTCCGCGGAGACCACGATCACCGGGATCGACGCCAGCTTCGGATCGCGAAGCTGCTCGTCGCGAAAGGCCCAGCCGTTCATCACGGGCATGTAGAGATCGAGCAGGATGACACAGGGAGCCGAGGACGCTCGCAGCTGACCAAGCGCCTCCTGCCCATCCGCGGCCCTGGCGACGCTGTAGCCCTCGGTCTCCAGGACCGTGGCCAGCGCATCACGTACGTCCTGATCATCCTCCACGACCAGGATGCTATTGCTCGCCTGCGCTATCGCCCCCTCCGAAGCGTCGCAACCTCAAGACGCCCGAGCCAGCATGAGTTCTGCCGGTGCGCTGAGAAGGAGGACAACCATGATAGGCCCACAGCGGGCGAGCCAAACGGCACTCACTCCACCACCCCCCCAAGGAGGGCGAAGGATGCCGCAGCGAAGGGGGCCGGTCAAGGCGCGGTGGGACGGTGCCACCCGCGTCGAATGACCGGGCGAGCGCCATGGGTCGCGAGCCGGCAGCGCCCATGCGATCCGCGCATTTCTCACGCGACCGGTCGCATGATAGGCTCCCGCCCGGGGAGGATTTATGGGGTGGTTGGTGCGGTTCGCGTTCGGAATGTCCGCGACCGGCGGTGTTGCCCTCGCAGGAACGCCTCTCGGCTACGGATCGTCTCCGGTACACGTCGAGGGGCTGAAGATCGCAGCCCCGCACTTCCAGCGCTCGGAGGCCGGGGTGGCCTGGTCGCTCGGGGGAGGCCTGTCTCTCCAGCTACACTACGAGCGAGGCGCGTACGCGCCGATGATGCGTCAGGATCACGACGACGGCATCCTGACCAGGGTGAAGCTGAGCTTCTGACCGCTACCGCTCGCTCAGCCCGGTGGTCGTCGGCGTGCTCTCCGTGAACCCCGCGACCGACACGGTGGTCATGTACCGGCCGTCGGAACGCTCGGACAACGGCTCCTCTGGCCGGTAGGTGAACTGCACCTGACCCCCGGCGGGGATGTCCTGGGGAAGGGTATAGAAGATCGCCCTTCCTGGGCCGCCCTCGCCCGGGTGCACCTCGTTGTCCCACAGCCACTGGTACGAGATCAGCAGCTGGACGTCGCGGATCGGGCGGTCGGACGTGTTGACGACGAGCCCCGAGACCTCGTCGTCGTGCGTGCGCACGTCCCGCACTGTCACCCGCTCCGCGACGTGGCTCGGCGGAACGACGCGTTCCCCGGTGACCGTCACGGGATTCGCCGCGCGCGCCGCCCATGCCGCGAGCCCGACCGCCAGGAAGGACGAGAGTATGAATCGAATGCGAATACCCGACATCGCTCTTCTCCTCTCTCGACCTTAGATGGCGGATGGCGAGCGGCGCTTCAATCGCCCCGGTGCGACACTGCTCACCGCGGCGGCCACATCATACCTGGATCCGCCGCCGCACCAGCCGCTCGGCAGCGACGAAGGCGAGCGCCGTCGCGGTGACGATCCAGAGAAGCGATCCGGCGAGCGGATCGCCGGACGTCGGGGTGGTGAGCGCACGGCAGACGCGGACGGCATGCGTGAGGGGCATCACCCAGGCGAGCCACTGCCCCCAGGCGGGCAGACTCTCGAGCGGAAAGAACACGCCCGAGAAGAGGAACATCACCGAGAAGACGAGTGAGAAGTAGTAATTGAAGAAGTCGTAGGACGGCGCCCGGGCCGTGACCACCATGCCGAGCGCGCCGAACATGAGTCCGACGAGGAAGGCGAACGGGAGGACGAGAAGTGCAAGGACTCCCCGGACGAGGTGGAAGATTACGCAGAGGACGAGCACCAGCGAGGCGGCCAGCACGCTCTTCGACGCCGCCCAGAGGACGTCTCCCGCCACGATGTCCGCCACCGAGCACGGGGTGGCGAGGATCGCCGCGTACGTCCGCTGCTCCACCATCCGGGTGTAGGCTCCGATGGTGGTCTCGAAGGTGGCGCTGTTCATGGCCGCGAAGGCGATGATCCCGGGCGCGAGGAAGACCGCGTACGGCACCCCGTCGAAGGCGGTGACGAAGCGGCCGAGCCCGTAGCCGATGCCGAGGAGGTAGAAGATCGGCTCGCTGAGCGCGGCGATGAAGAACGACGGGGCGAACCGCTTCCACGATTCGAGGTCACGGCGCCAGACGCAGAGGGCGCGCCTCGTCGGGAACATCGCCGTCAGTCCCGGAGCGCGTGGCCGGTGAGCGTCAGGAAGACGTCCTCGAGGGTGGCGCGGCGGCGGGTGAAGTCCAGCGCTTCGAGCGCGGAGAACATGGCCGGGCTCGCCTGACCGTCGCGCAGATAGAGGTAGAGCACGTCGCCCACGCGCTCGCTGCGCCACGGCCCGTCGGCCAGCCGGGCGACGGCGCGCTCCTCGGCGTCCCCCGACACGTAGACCTCCACGACCTCGCTGCCGACGTGCGCGGCGACGAGGTCCGCGGGCCGACCCTCGGCGATGATCCGGCCCTCGTCCATGATGATCAGGCGGTCGCAGAGCTGCGCCGCCTCCTCCATGTAGTGCGTCGTCAGGAGGATCGTGGTGCCGCCCCGCTTGAGCGCCCGCACGCGCTCCCACACCAGCCGCCGCGCCTGGGGATCGAGGCCGGTGGTCGGCTCGTCGAGGACGAGGAGCGCCGGGTCGTTGAGCAGCGCCCGGGCGAGCATCAGCCGCCGCTTCATGCCGCCCGAGAGGTTTCGGATCTGCTCCGCGCGGCGCTCGGCGAGCTCCGTGAACCGCATCAGCTCCTCCGCACGGCGCAGGGCCTCCGCGCGCCCCAGGCCGAAGTAGGTCGCGTAGACCGTCAGGTTCTTCTCGACGCTGAGATCGGGGTCGAGGCTCTCCTCCTGCTGCATGATGCCGAGACGCGCCTTGATGGCCGGGTGGGTCGCCGGCGCCATGGGCAGGCCGAGGACCTCGAGCGTGCCCCCGGTCGGCGGCGCGAAGCAGGTGACCATCTTGATGGTCGTCGTCTTCCCCGCGCCGTTCGGGCCGAGGAGGCCGAGGGTTTCGCCGGACGCGACGGCGAAGGTCAGGTCGTCGACCACCCGGCGCGAGCCGTAGACCTTGGTGAGGCCGCGGGCATCGACCACGGGCGGCGCCGGCATGGGGATGCCATCTTAGAGGTGCCCGGCGCGGGCGCAACCGAGCGTCTACCCGGAAGCGAGCCGGACGACGCTGCGGATGCTCTCGCCGCGCTCCATCGCCGCAAAGGCGCGGTCGATCTGCTCGAGCGGCATCGTGTGGGTGATCAGCTCGTCGACCTTGAGCCGGCCGCTCATGTACCAGTCCACGTAGCGGGGCAGCTCGGTGCGCCCGCGCGTGCCGCCGAAGGCGGTGCCGCGCCAGCTGCGCCCCGTGACGAGGAGGAAGGGCCGCGCGTGGACCTCCTCGCCGGCGCCCGCGACGCCGATGACGATCGACTGGCCCCAGCCCTTGTGCGTGCACGCCAGCGCCTGGCCCATCACCTCCACGTTGCCGATGCACTCGAAGGAGAAGTCGACGCCGCCGCCGGTCATCTCGATCACCGCCTCAGCGACGTTCGGCACCTGCGTCGCATCGAGGCAGTCGGTCGCGCCGAGCCGGCGCGCCATCGCGAACTTCTTCGGGTTGACGTCGATCCCGATGATGCGCTCGGCGCCGGCCAGCACGGCGCCCTGGATCACGGAGAGCCCGATGCCGCCGAGGCCGAAGACGGCGACCGTGGCGCCCGGACGGACGCGCGCCGTGTTCAGCACCGCGCCGACGCCGGTCGTGACCCCGCAGCCGAGGAGGCAGACCTTGTCGAGCGGCGCGTCGGGACGGATCTTGGCGAGCGCAATCTCGGGCACGACCGTGTACTCGGCGAACGTCGACGTGCCCATGTAATGGTGCAGCACCCGGCCCCGGTGCGAGAGGCGGCTCGTGCCGTCGGGCATGAGGCCCTTGCCCTGCGTCGCCAGGAGCGCGCCGCAGAGGTTCGTCCTGCCGCTCAGGCAGAACTTGCAGCTCCGGCACTCGGGAATGTAGAGCGGGATCACGTGGTCGCCGGGCGCGAGGCTGCGCACCTCGGGGCCCACCTCCTCGACCACGCCCGCCCCCTCGTGGCCGAGCACCGTCGGGAAGAGCCCCGAGGGGTCGCGGCCGCTCATGGTGTAGGCGTCGGTGTGGCACACGCCGGTCGCGACGAGCCGCACCAGGCACTCGCCCGGTTGCGGCCCCGCGAGCTCGATCTCGTCGACGGCGAGCGGGGCCCGGGGCGCCCAGCAGATCGCCGCCTTGATCTTCATCCGCGCGGGCTCAGCGGCGCGCGCCCGCCTCGTCGTACCACGCGTCGAGCGTGCGGAGCACGCGCTCGGCGCACGTGGGCACCTCCGCCAGATCGCCGCAGGTCCCCTTGGCAGCGAACATCCGGAGCGACAGGTCCTTCACCGCGGTATCGGTCGCGTAGGCCCACGGCGTGATCTCCCAGACATGGCCGAGGCGCGCCATCAGCGCCAGTCGTGGATCCTTGTCGAGTCCGCGATCGACGATCAGCTTCTCCGCGGCCGATTGCGTGCCCGTCCGCCGGATCTCCGCCTCCGGCGTGTCGAAGGCCGTGCCGAACATCCTTCGGTCGGGCGTCGGAGAGAACGGCCGGACGAAGTAGAAGCGCGCGTCGGGGTCGACGAAACGCTGGAACACCCACATGACGGCCAGGCGATCCGGCTCGAGCGAGTCCCAGGTGGTGTAGAGGTGCTTGCCGAGATATTTCGGCGGCGAAGGCGGGTTCGTCGGCGCGTAGAGCGCGTGCGAGTCGGCGGCGATGCCGCCGATCACGACCGCGGTGAGACCGCACACCAACGCGAAGCGCGGACGCGCGGTGGCGGGAGGCGCGCCGAAGGGAGCCCGCTTGATCCAGGAGCGCAGCGCGGCCCACAGCCCGAGGCCGTAGCAGACGTGCGCACCCATGGTGATCGTGAAGAAGGTCGCGGTGCGCTGGTAGCCGAAGACCTCGGCGTACGGGGTGTAGAGCATCGACAGCTCGAGGAAGACACCCCAGCCCACCGCCGTCCACCAGCGGGGGCGCGAGAAGAGCGTGGCATACATCAGGCCGAAGCCGACGCCGTTGGAGAGATGATAGGCCCAGCCGATGACCTCTGAGGCAAGCGTCGGTTTCGGCTGGTCGAGGAAGACCGTGCCGAAGTAGGAGATGGCGCGGAAGACGGGAATGCCCGCATGGGCGATCGGGATCCGGGCGATGTCGTAGGCGAGGCTCGCGAACAGGCCTGCCCAGAGTCCCCCCATGATGCGGTCGTAGAGCTCCCGGCGGTCCGTGCGCCGGGCCCACACGATCAGCACGACGAGGGCCGCGGTCGAAGGCACCAGCAGGACGCGCACGCTGTGACCGAGTTCGGCGACGCCGTAGAAATAGAGGAGCAGCGTGGCGATGGACGAGGCGCCGAGCGCCGCCGGGACGAGGAGCAGGGGATAGCGCAAGGGCGCGGGAATGGCCCGCTGCTCGGACGGCGCGGGAGGCGTGTCGTATGCGCGTTGATCGAGACGCTTCATGCCCCCCCCTGGGCCGCGGCAGCTACACTCCCGATGCCCCCGGTGTCAATGAGGAATCACGCGAGGCCAGCCCGGCGAGGTGCCAGAGCAGCAACCACAGCGGAATCAGGCACAGAATGTCGATGACCAGCACGGTCGCCCGGAGCTTCGCCCAGGAGCGCTCCACCTCGGCACGCGCCTTCCCGAGAAGCTGGTCCTGGAGCTCGGGCGTGACCGGCCGCCACTCGGCGGACCGTTTGGTGCGCGCCGCGTCGAACATGAGCTCGGCCTGCAGGAGCGCCTGGTCCTCGAGGGAGCGGACGAGCGCGGTTCCGGCCGGGGTGGCGAGCGCCAGATAGAGCGCCACCTGCCGTCGGGGCAGCAGGGAGGCGCGTGAGAACTTGGCCGTGGGGTAGGCATCGAGGGGCGACTTGAAGGTCATCCCGGGCGGGAAGCCGTGGACCAGGAAGGCCACCGCCGCCAGCGCCACGGCCGCCCCGACGAGCGCGCGCCCGGGGTGGTGGGCGAGGTCGGCGCGGCCAGGCACCCAGGACATCGACCGGGACCGAATACCGCGCTCGGCGCGGCCGGATCAACACGGTTGTTGCGAAGAGGCTAGAATGGCGCGCATGCCCGGTCAGCGGCCGATCGGCGTCCTCGAGCGCAAGCTCGCCGCGGCACTCGACGCCGCGGACGGGCCCAGGGCGGGCGAGCACCTGCTGGCGGCGGTCTCGGGAGGACCCGATTCGACGGCGCTGCTCGCCGGCCTTGCCGCCCTCGGCCCGGCGCGCGGCCTCGCGCTGACTGCCGCCTACGTCGATCACGGGCTCCGTGGCACCGAGGGGACCCTCGAGTGCGGCCGGGTGGCCGAGCTGGCGAAGCAGCTCGGGGTGGGCTTCGTCTCTCGCACCGTCGCTGTCGTGCCCGGGCCAGGCCAGGAGGCGCGCGCCCGGCGCGCGCGCTACGCCGCATTGGCCGCCCTGGCGCGCGAGGTGGGCGCGACACGCATCCTGACGGGTCACACGCAGGACGATCAGGCGGAGACGCTCGTCCTCCGTCTCCTGCGCGGCGCGGGGCGCCGGGGGCTCGGTGGCATGCGCCCGGCCCGCGGCCGGCTCTTCCGGCCGCTGCTCGGCGTGACGCGCGCCGACGTGCGACGGTTCCTGGCCGAGCGGGGCCTGCCGTTCATGGTCGATCGCACGAACGCCGACCTCGCCTTTGCCCGCAACCGCATCCGTCGCCTCGTGCTCCCGTTCCTCGCCGCGGAGTTCAACCCCCGCCTCGGGAGCTCGCTCGCGAGCCTGGCCGCGCGCCTGCGCGACGAGGAGGACTTCCTCGCTGCGGCCGCGGCCGCCCGAGCGGCCGGTCTCGTCGGCGACGACCGCCTCCCCGTGCGCGTCGCCGCCGAGCCCACCGCGCTCGCGCGCCGGATCGTGCGGGCCTGGCTGGAACGCGGCGCACGGCGAAGCCCGTCGGGGCTGCACGTCGAGCGCGTGCTCGCCCTCGCCACGGGAGGGGAACGGGGCGCGGTGGCGGTACCGGGACCGGCCCGCGTGCTGCGCGAGGGCGAGTATCTCGTCCGGCGTGCCGGGCGTGCGCCCGCGCCGCGGGCGCTCGTCGCGCCGATCGCGCCGGGCGGCACGGTCGTGGACCCTGCGGGGCGCTGGCGGCTCACCCTCTCGGCGGCCCGGCCGCGACGCGCGGGCGAGGACCGTCCGGCCGACGCTCACCACGCCCTCTTCGACGCCGACGCGCTGCCCGGCCCGCTCGTCGTTCGCTCGCCGGCGCCCGGCGACCGCCTCCGCATCCCGGGCGTCGGCACCCGCAAGCTGCAGGACGTGCTGGTCGACGCCAAGGTGCCGCGCGAGGCCCGTCCGGGAATCGCCGTGCTGGCAGCTGGCGGTGAGGTCCTGTGGGCGGCCGGCCTGGCGCGCGGCGCATGCGCCGCGCTCGGCTCCGACACCAGCCGCGTCATCGAGGGTGTTTTCGAGCCCATCGGATGAGCGGAGCGGCGGCTGTACATTGCTGCTCCGGAGACCGTATGTTACGATCGCGAGTGCGAATTTTTCCTGTACCGAGGCACGGTTGAATCCCATCTCCCGCAATTTCGGGCTCTGGCTCCTCCTCCTGCTGATGGGGCTTCTCCTGTGGTCCATCGTCACCAAGCAGCAGCCGCGCGAGCCCGAGGTGAGCTACAGCCGCTTCGTCGAGGCGGTGGACGAGGGGCGGGTCGCCGAGGTCACCATCCAGGGCAAGAACATCCGCGGCCGCTACCGGGGCGAGCACGGCGAGCCGGGCGAGGGGTTCAAGACGTTCGCTCCCGAGGACCCGGACCTGGTCAAGATGCTGCGTGAGAAGAACGTCACGATCGATGCCCGCCCGGAGGACGCCGAGCCCTGGTACTTCGTCGCCCTGGTGCAGTGGGCGCCGATGCTGCTCCTGGTCGGTGTCTGGATCTTCTTCATGCGTCAGATGCAGGTGGGCGGCGGCAAGGCCATGTCCTTCGGCAAGAGCCGCGCCAAGCTGCTCTCGGAGAACACCCACAAGGTGACGTTCAACGACGTCGCCGGCATCGACGAGGCCAAGGAGGAGCTCGAGGAGATCATCGCCTTCCTCAAGGACCCGAAGAAGTTCACCAAGCTCGGCGGCCGCATCCCGAAGGGCGTGCTCCTGGTCGGTGCGCCGGGCACCGGGAAGACGCTGCTCGCCCGCGCGATCGCGGGCGAGGCGGGTGTGCCGTTCTTCTCCATCTCGGGCTCGGACTTCGTCGAGATGTTCGTCGGCGTCGGGGCGTCGCGCGTGCGCGACCTCTTCGTGCAGGGGAAGAAGAACGCCCCCTGCATCATCTTCATCGACGAGATCGACGCCGTCGGTCGGCATCGCGGCGCCGGCCTCGGCGGCGGCCACGACGAGCGCGAGCAGACACTCAACCAGCTGCTCGTCGAGATGGACGGCTTCGAGACGAACGAGGGCGTGATCCTGATCGCGGCCACCAACCGGCCCGACGTGCTCGACCCGGCGCTGCTGCGCCCCGGCCGCTTCGACCGCCGCGTGGTCGTACCGCGGCCCGACGTCAAGGGTCGCGAGGGCATCCTGCGGGTCCACACGCGCCGGGTGCCGATCGCCGAGAACGTCAACGTCGAGCTGCTCGCCCGGCAGACGCCGGGCTTCGCCGGCGCCGACCTCGAGAACCTGGTGAACGAGGCGGCGCTCCTGGCGGCCCGCAAGAACAAGGACCGGGTCGAGATGGGCGACTTCGAGCTCGCCAAGGACAAGGTGATGATGGGCGCGGAGCGGAGGTCGATGATCATCAGCCTCGAGGAGCGCCGGAACACGGCCTACCACGAGTCGGGCCACGCGCTCGTCGCGAAGCTCCTCCCGGGAGCCGATCCCGTGCACAAGGTGACGATCATCCCGCGCGGCATGGCGCTCGGCCTGACCCAGCAGATCCCGCTCGACGATCGGCACACGCACTCCAAGGCCTTCCTGGTCGACAACCTCGCCATCCTCTTCGGGGGCCGCGCCGCGGAGGAGCTGGTGCTCGGCCACATGACCACCGGGGCCGGCAACGACATCGAGCGCGCCACCGAGCTCGCTCACAAGATGGTCTGCGAGTGGGGCATGAGCGAGAAGCTCGGTCCCATGACCTTCGGCAAGAAGGAGGAGGAGATCTTCCTCGGCCGCGACTTCACCCAGCGCGTCGACTACTCGGAGACGACCGCGGTGCAGATCGACACCGAGGTGCGGCGCATCATCATGGAGGCCTACGAGCACGCCAAGCTGCTGCTCCGACGCAACGTCGAGGTGCTCCACAAGATGGCCGAGGCGCTGCTCGAGCGCGAGGTCCTCGATGGCGCCGAGATCGACGAGATCCTGCGGCAGTACGGGAGCCAGAACGGTGGCCTCCGGGGCGCCGCTGCAGCCACGGCCTGAGGCCGGCCCGCGTCCCCCCGCCCGCGAGGCGGGCCCAGTGCTCCACACCCGCTCGGGACCGCTCGCGCTCGACCGGGTGGTGCTCGTTGGCATCCTGAACGCCACGCCCGACTCGTTCTCCGACGGTGGCCGCCATCTCGACCCCGCCCGGGCGGCCGATGCGGCAGCCGAGATGGTGGCCGCGGGGGCCCGGGCGCTCGACCTCGGCGCCGAGTCGACACGCCCCGGCGCGATGCCCGTGCCCGCGGGCGAGGAGCGCCGCCGCCTGCTGCCCGTGCTCGCCGCCGTGCGCGCCGCCGTCCGGGTGCCGATCGCGGTCGACACGATGAAGGCGGAGGTGGCACGCGCCGCGCTCGACGCGGGCGCGGACGTCGTGAACGACGTCTCTGCCGGCCGCGCCGACCCGGCGATGCTGCCGCTCTGCGCCCGCGCGGGCGTGCCGGTCGTCCTCATGCACATGCAAGGCACGCCGGCGACCATGCAGGAGGCACCCCGCTACGCCGACGTCGTCGCCGAGGTGACGGCCTTCCTGGCGGCGCGCGCCGCCGCCGCCGTCGAGGCCGGGGTGGCGCGGGAGGCGATCGTCCTCGACCCGGGGATCGGCTTCGGCAAGACCGTGGAGCACAACCTGGCGCTCCTCGCGCGCCTCGACGTCCTGGCCGGCCTCGGCTATCCCGTGCTGGTGGGCGCGTCGCGCAAGGGATTCATCGGCCAGCTGCTCGGGGGCCGCCCGCCGGGCGACCGGCTGCTCGGCACGGCCGCCGCCCTGGCCCTCGCGGTGGCGGGCGGGGCGCGCCTGCTGCGCGTGCACGACGTCGCCGCTGCGCGCGACGTGGTCGCGGTCGCCGAGGCCATCGCGCGCGCATGAAGGAGCTCTTCACCAGCTTCCGCTGGCAGGACGGCCTCGACATCCTCGTCCTGAGCGTCGTCATCTACTGGGGCCTCAACCTGATCCGCGGCACGCGTGCGGTGCCGATGCTGATCGGGCTCGGCATGGTCTACGCCATCTACTTCCTGTCGAACGTGTTCGAGGTCTACACGCTCAACGTGCTCCTGAGGAACCTCCTCGGCTGGTCGCTCGTCCTCGTCTTCATCGTCTTCCAGGACGACATCCGGCGCGCGCTCACGCAGGTGGGCACGCGTCCGCTCTTCTCGCCGCGCGAGCGGGTGGCGCAGGGGCAGGCGGTGGAGGAGCTGATCAAGGCGCTCACCTACCTCGCCTCGCGGCGCGTCGGCGCCCTCGTCGTGCTGCAGAACGAGGTCGGCCTCAACCAGTACATCGAGGTCGGCGTGCCCCTCGACGCGCAGGTCTCCAAGGAGCTGGTGACCAGCATCTTCCTGCCCGGCTCGCCGATCCACGATGGGGCCCTCATCATCCAGCACGGGCGGATCACCGCGGCGGGCTGCTTCCTGCCGCTCACCACCAACCCCAACGTCTCGAAGACGCTCGGCACCCGGCACCGGGCGGCCATCGGGCTCACGGAGGAGACGGACGCCGCGGCGATCGTGGTATCGGAAGAGGACGGCATGATCTCCCTGGTGCGCCAGGGAAAGATCACTCGCGACGTGGACGCGGCGACGCTGCGCACGACGCTGCACCGCCTGCTGCTGGCATGAGGCTGCAGGCGCTCACCCGGAGGCCGGACACGGCGCCGCCCGACGCCACACCCGAGCAGCCCGGCCCGACGCCGCCGTGGGAGCGGCTCTGGCGCCTGCCTACCCGGATGACGCTCCGCGACCTCGTTCGCCGCAACCGCGGCCTCAAGCTCGTGTCGATCCTCCTCGCCTTCTTCCTCTGGTTCTCGATCAACGTGAGCGAGCGGGACGCCGAGCGCGTCGTCGAGCTGCCGGTGACGATCCGCAGGCTGCAGCCGGGCCTGATCGTCACCAACCTGCCCGCCAAGCCGATCAAGGCGCGGCTCCGCGGCCCGCGCACGATCCTCGAGGGAGTGGACGAGCACAAGGTCCGCCTCGCGCCCGACCTCTCGAGCACCATGCCGGGCGACCTCCGGCTCGACCTCGGCGGCGACATGATCCGACCGGACCTGCCACGCCGCCTGAAGGTCGTGAGCCTCGAGCCGGCGCGCCTGAAGCTCCACGTCGAGCGGCTCGCGCAGCGCAACCTCCCGGTGCGCGTGGAAGTCGCCGGCCTGCCCGCTGCCGGCTATAAGGCGAAGCCGAGCGCCGCCCCCGACCACGTCGAGGTGAGAGGGCCCGCCAGCAAGTTGGACGACCTCAAGGAGATCGCCACCGAGCCGGTCGACGTGAGCGGCGCGAGCGCGACCGTGCAGCGCACCGTGCTCCTCTCGTGGGCGGGCGACTTCGTGACCTTCGCGCCCGACCACGTGACGGTCACGGTTGCCTTCGAGGAGGAGATGATGCGGCGGGAGTTCCGCGGCGTCGACGTGCGCGTCCTGCACGCCGAGGGTGCGCGGGCACAGCTCTTTCCCGCCCGCATCGACGTGGTGATCCGCGGCCCCCAGCACGTGCTCCACAACTACGAGCTCGCCGACGGCGCCGCGTACGTCGACGCGGCCGGGCTCGTGCCCGGCACCTATCGGGTGAGCGCCCGGGTGGACCTGCCGCCGTCGCTGGAGCTGGTGCGGCAGCGGCCGGACCCCCTCACCCTCCACATCTCGCCCCCGGAAGGAGCGCGCTGATGGCCACGCGGCTCTTCGGCACCGACGGCGTCCGCGGCATCGCCAACGCCGAGCCCATGACCTCCGAGACGGCGCTCCGCCTCGGGCGCGCCGTGGCCCACGTGAGCAAGCGGTCCCCTCACCGCCACAAGATCCTGATCGGCAAGGACACGCGGCTCTCCGGCTACATGCTCGAGACCGCGATGGCCTCCGGCATCTGCTCGATGGGCGTCGACGTGCTCCTTGTCGGGCCGCTGCCGACGCCGGGGATCGCGTTCCTGACGCGCACGCTGCGGGCCGACGCCGGCGTGGTGATCTCGGCCTCCCACAACCCCTTCCAGGACAACGGGATCAAGTTCTTCAGCCGGACCGGCTTCAAGCTGCCCGACGAGATCGAGGCGGAGATCGAGCACCTGGTCCTCTCGGACTCGATCGACGCGCTCCGTCCGACGGCGACGGCGATCGGCAAGGCGTTCCGCATCGACGACGCGGTCGGGCGCTACAACGTGTTCGTCAAGAGCACGTTTCCACGCCACCTGACGCTCGACGGGCTCAAGATCGTCGTCGACTGCGGGCACGGCGCGGCCTACCGCGTCGCCCCCGAGGTGTTCGAGGAGCTCGGCGCGCGGGTGATCGCGCTCGGCGTGGACCCGGACGGCGAGAACATCAACCAGGACTGCGGTGCGCTCTACCCCGAGCTCCTGCAGGAGACCGTCCGCCGCACCGGCGCCCACGCCGGCATCGCGCTCGACGGGGATGCGGACCGCGCCATCTTCGTCGACGAGCGCGGCGAGGTCGTGGACGGCGACGAGGTGATGGCCATGTGCGGCACGGCGCTCGACGAGCGCGGCGAGCTCCGCGAGCGCACGCTCGTGGCCACGGTCATGAGCAACCTCGGGCTGCATCTCGCGCTCCGGGCGCGCGGCATCGCGGTCCGCACCACGCCCGTCGGCGACCGCAACGTGGTCGAGGAGATGGTCCGGGGCGGGTACAACCTCGGCGGCGAGCAGTCGGGACACGTCGTCTTCCTCGACCACAACACGACGGGCGACGGCCTGATCACCAGCCTCGCCGTGCTCGCGCTCATGGTGGAGCGGGGCCGGCCGCTCTCCGAGCTCCGGCAGGTGATGCACCGCCTGCCCCAGGTGCTGGTCAACCTCACGGTCGCAGCCAAGCCCGAGCTCGAGACCGTGCCGGCCGTCGCCGCGGCGATCCGGCGCGCCGAGCAGGCGCTCGGCGATCGCGGGCGGGTGCTGGTGCGCTACTCGGGCACGGAGCCGCTGCTGCGGGTCATGGTCGAAGGGGAGCGCGAGGGCGAGATCCGCGACCTGGCCGAGGCGATCGCGGCGGCCGCACGGGTGGCGATCGGCGGCGACCGGGCGGCCGCCGACGAGCGTTAGGGTGACGGTCCAGATCGCCGTTGCGCTCGCCGCCGTGCTCCTGGTCGGCTCCGCCGGCCCCGCGCCGGCCGCCGACCGCCTGATCCTCGGCCGGTCGCTGCTCATCCGGGCGATGAAGCATCGGAGCATCGTCGCCATGGGGAAGGAAGCGACGACCGACGTGCCCGGCTTCAGCGATCCCAGGATGGGAGGCGCCACGCTCACCGTGATCGCGAATGGCGGCACCGGCACGAGCCAGAGCTACGCCCTCGATGGGCAGCTCACGTGCTGCATTCCCGCCGGCGGCGGCTGCAGCGATGGGGCGAGCTGCTGCAGCGGTTCGTGCAACGGCACCAGCTCGACCTGCGACTGAGCGCTCCCGTGCTCCATCTCGGCGTCAATGTCGACCACGTCGCCACCCTCCGGCAGGCGCGCGGGGTCGACTACCCGGACCCCGTCGAGGCGGCGCTGGTGGCCGAGGCGGCGGGCGCCGACGGCATCACCGTGCACCTGCGCGAGGACCGGCGCCATATCCAGGAGCGCGACGTCGAGGAATTGCGCCGACGGCTCCGCATCAAGCTGAACCTCGAGATGGCGGTGACCGACGCGGTCGTCGCCTTCGCGCTCCGTATCCGCCCCGCCGACGCGTGCCTCGTGCCGGAGCGGCGCGAGGAGCTCACCACCGAGGGCGGCCTCGATATCGTGCGGCACGCGCCCCGGGTGCGCGGCGCCGTCGAGCGCCTGGTCGGGGCCGGCATCCGCGTGAGCCTGTTCATCGACCCCGACGAGGCGCAGCTCCGGGCGAGCGCGGACGCGCGCGCGCCCGCCGTCGAGCTGCACACCGGCGACTACGCCAACGCGCGCGCGCCGGCCGCGGCCGCCCGGGAGCTCGAGCGGCTGCGCGCGGCCGCCCGGATCGCCGCGCGCCTCGGCCTCGAGGTGCACGCCGGCCACGGGCTGACGGTCGCCAACGTGGGGCCGGTGGCCGCCATTGCCGAGATCGTCGAGCTGAACATCGGCCACTCGATCGTGGCGCGCGCCGTCCTCGTCGGCATGGCTGCCGCGGTCCGCGAGATGAAGGACGCGATCGCCCGCGCGAGGGCGTAGCACGACGGGACGGATATATTGATCGTCGTCACCGCCGACGAGATGCGGGCGCTCGACCGCTGGACCATCGAGCACGGCACACCGGGGCCGGTCCTGATGGAGCGAGCGGGCGGCGGCGCGGCGCGCGTGCTGCGCGCTCGCCTCGGCCGGCCGCGCGGTCCCGTGGTCGTGGTGTGCGGCCGGGGCAACAACGGCGGCGACGGCTTCGTGGTCGCCCGCCACCTCCGGCGCGCGCGCATCCCCGTGGAGGTGTGGCTCGCGGCCAACCCCGAGGACGTGCGCGGCGACGCCGCCGGCATGCTGGCGGCCTGGCGCCGGGGGCGGAACGCCCTGCACGACCTCACCGGGCGAGGCCGGGTGGAGGCCCTGGCCAGCCGCCTCGCCAGGACCGCGGTGGTGGTCGACGCGCTGCTCGGCACCGGGCTGAACGCTCCCGTCAGCGGGCTCGCGGCCGCGGTGATCGAGGCGGTCAACCGCTGGGCCGAGAGCTCCGGCCGGCCGGTGCTCGCCATCGACATCGCCTCGGGCCTGGCCGCGGACAGCGGCCGGCCGCTCGGGGTCGCGATCCGCGCCACCGTCACCGCCACCTTCGGCTGCGCCAAGATCGGGCAGGTCGTCTATCCCGGCATCGACTACACCGGCATCCTCGACGTCGTCGACATCGGCATTCCTCCGGCGGCGCTGGCCGCCGTCCACCCGCGTACCTCGCTCCTCGAGCGCGGCGAGGTCGGCCGGCTCCTGCCGCCTCGCCCGCGGGACGCGCACAAGGGGACGTTCGGCCACGTGCTCGTCATCGCCGGCTCGCGGGGGAAGACCGGCGCAGCGCTGCTGGCCGCGGAGGGCGCCGCCCGCGCCGGGGCCGGACTCACGACGCTGGCGGTCCCTGCGGCCCTCCAGCCGGCGTTCGAGGGCCGTGTGCGCGAGGTGATGACCGCGGCACTGCCGGACCCCGGTGAGATCGGGTCGCTGCTCGCCGGCCGCGCCGCCGTCGTCTGCGGGCCGGGCCTCGGCGTGACGGACGAGACGCGGGCCGTCGTGGCCGAGGTGGTCCGGCGCACGCCGGCGCCTCTCGTCCTCGACGCCGACGGCCTCAACATCGTGGCGGGGACGGGGCTCCTCCGGGAGCGGGCAGGGCCAACCGTGGTCACGCCGCATCCCGGCGAGATGGCGCGTCTCCTCGGCTGCGAGACGGCCGAGGTGCAGGCCGACCGCCTCGCGGCGGCTCGCCGCGTCGCGCGCGGCGAGGGCGTGGTCGTGGTGCTCAAGGGAGCGCGCACCGTCATCGCCGCCCCCGACGGCGAAGCCGCCATCTCGCCGGCCGGCAACCCGGGCATGGCGAGCGGCGGCACGGGCGACGTGCTCGCGGGGATCGTCGGGGGCCTGCTCGGCCAGGGGCTCGCCCCGTTCGACGCCGCGATCCTCGGCGTCTTGGCGCACGGTGCGGCGGGCGACCGGGTGGCCGCCCGGCAGGGCGAGGTGGGGCTGCTCGCCGGCGACCTCCTGGCCGAGCTGCCGCCGACGCTCGCCGAGCTCCAGGCCACGGGGCGTCCCGCGCCGCGACGCCGCGAGAGGGCCCGTGCAGACACGTGAGCTGACGACCTCCACGCCCGAGGAGACGGAGGCCCTCGGCGAGGCGCTCGGGCACGCGGCGCAGGGCGGCGAATTGATCGGGCTCGTCGGCGACCTCGGCGCCGGCAAGACCTGCTTCGTGCGCGGCCTCGCGCGCGGCCTCGGGATCGATCCCGGCCGCGTCCACAGCCCCTCTTTCACGACCGTGACGGAGTACCCGGGCGGGCGCCTGCCACTCACTCACGTCGACCTCTACCGCCTGGAGAGCCCGCTCGCCGATGAGCTATGGCTGCGCGACGCGCTGTACGGCGACGGCGTGGCGGCCGTGGAGTGGTTCGAGCGGATCGCCCCGGGCGCCGGAGACGACGCTCTCGTGGTGACCCTGCGCTACGCGGGCCCCGAGCGCCGCGTGATCGCACTCGGGGCCCGCGGGTCGCGCCACGAGCGGCTGCTCGACGTCGCGCTCGGCGGGCGAACGGAGCGCTGAAGCCGGCGGGCAACACGATCGTCGACCGCCCGCACCGTTGCGTGGCGCCTCGGCGCGTACCCGACCCACGCAACGCCTTGGAGCCCGCTCGCCTCTGAGCTATCGTTGCCCGGCGTCGAGACATGTCGCTGATCGTCCAGAAGTTCGGAGGCACGTCGGTCGCCGACGTCGACCGCATCCGCCACGTCGCGGGCATTGTCGGGGCGACCCGCGCCGCCGGCCGCGACGTGGTCGTCGTCGTGTCGGCGATGGCGGGGGAGACGAATCGCCTGCTCGCGCTCGCGCGGCAGGCCGCCCGCACGCCCGACGAGCGGGAGAGCGACGCGCTCGTCGCGACCGGCGAGCAGGTGACGGCGGCGCTCCTCGCCCTCGCGCTGCGGGACGCCGGCCTCCCCGCCCGCTCGTTCCTCGGCCACCAGGTGCGGATCGAGACCGACAGCGCCTACGGCCGGGCCCGTATCGTCCGGGTGGACGTCGACCGCTTGCGGGGCACGCTCGCCGAGGGCACGGTGGCGGTCGTGGCGGGGTTCCAGGGCGTCGACGGCGCCGGCAGCATCACCACCCTCGGGCGGGGTGGCTCGGACACCAGCGCCGTGGCCCTGGCGGCGGCGCTCGCCGCCGACGCCTGCGAGATCTACACCGACGTGGACGGCGTCTACACGAGCGACCCGCGCATCGTGCCCCAGGCCCGCAAGCTCGAGCGCATCGCCTACGACGAGATGCTCGAGCTCGCGAGCCTCGGCGCCAAGGTGCTCCAGATCCGGTCGGTCGAGTTCGCCAAGCGCTACCGGGTGCCCGTCCACGTGCGCTCCACCTTCAGCGCCGCGCCGGGCACCTGGGTCGTCGAGGAGGATGCGAGCATGGAAGAGGTGTCCGTCGCGGGCGTCGCCTACGATCGGGACGAGGCCAAGCTGACGGTCCTGCGGGTCCCGGACCGTCCCGGGGTGGCCGCGCGCCTCTTCGGCCCGATCGCGCGCGCCCACATCGTCATCGACATGATCATCCAGAACGCGAGCGCCGACGGCACCACGGACCTGACCTTCACCGTGCCGCGCGGCGACTACGAGAAGGCGCGCGGGCTCGTCGAGTCGACCGCCAGGGAGATCGGCGCCCAGGGCGTCACCGGGCAGACCGACGTCGCCAAGGTGTCGATCGTCGGCATCGGCATGCGCACCCATGCCGGCATCGCGGCCCGCATGTTCGAGGTGCTGGCCGCCGAGGGCATCAACGTGCAGATGATCTCCACCTCGGAGATCAAGATCTCGGTGGTGGTCGACGAGAAGTACACGGAGCTGGCGGTGCGCGCGCTGCACGACGCGTTCATCGGGGGACCACGCCCATGAGACGCGTCCAGCTCTACGACACGACGCTCCGCGACGGCGCCCAGGCCGAGGACGTCTCCTTCACGCTCGAGGACAAGGTGCGCATCGCCGAGCGCCTCGACGACCTCGGCATGCACTACATCGAGGGCGGCTGGCCGGGCTCGAACCCGCGCGACGAGGAGTTCTTCCGGGCCGTCAAGCGCCTCGGCCTCCGGCACGCGAAGATCGCGGCCTTCGGCTCGACGCGGCGAGCGGGCGTGCGCGCGGCCGACGACCACAACCTGGCGCTCTGCCTCCGCGCCGAGACCCCCGTCGTCACGATCGTCGGCAAGACGTGGGACCTCCACGTGCGCGACGACCTGCGCATCCCGCTCGAGGAGAACCTCGAGGTCATCCGCGACTCGATCGCGTATCTCAAGACGCACACCGACGAGGTGATCTTCGACGCCGAGCACTTCTTCGACGGGCTCGCCGCCAACCGCGACTACGCGCTCGCGTGCCTGCGCGCGGCGGCCGACGCGGGCGTCGACCTCGTCTGCCTCTGCGACACGCGGGGCGGCTCCGTTCCGGCGGGCGTCGGGGCCGGCGTCGACGCCGCCCGGGCGGTCCTGGGGACGACGCCGCTCGCCATCCACTGCCACAACGACTGCGAGCTGGCGGTCGCCAACTCGATCGAAGCGATCGACCACGGGTGCGTCCAGGTCCAGGGCACGATCAACGGCTTCGGCGAGCGGTGCGGCAACGCGAACCTCGTCTCGGTGATCCCGGTGCTGCAGCTGAAGCGCGGCTACGACTGCCTGTCGGCCGCGCAGCTCCGCAAGCTCGCCGAGGTCTCGCACTTCGTCTACGAGCTCGCCAACCTCGAGCCCAACAAGCGCCAGCCCTTCGTCGGGCAGAGCGCGTTCGCGCACAAGGGCGGGCTGCACGTCGCCGCCGTGCAGAAGAACCCCGAGACCTACGAGCACATCGACCCGGCGGTGATCGGCAACACGCAGCGCGTGCTGGTCTCGGACCTCTCCGGCCGCTCGAACCTGCTCTACAAGGCAGCCGAGTTCGGGCTCGACCTGGAGAGCAACGCGCCCGCCGTGAAGGCGCTCCTCGGGGAGCTCAAGGACCTCGAGGCGAAGGGCTATGCCTACGAGGGGGCGGAGGCGTCGTTCGAGCTCCTCATGCAGAAGGCGCTCGACGGCGACCGCGTGCGCTACTTCCGGCTGATCGGCTTCCGGGTGATCGACGAGAAGCGGAACGAGACCGAGACGCCGATCGCCGAGGCGACCATCATGCTCGAGGGCCCCGACGGCCAGATCGAGCACACCGCCGCCCAGGGCAACGGGCCGGTGCACGCGCTCGACCAGGCGCTGCGCAAGGCGCTCGGCAAGTTCTACCCCGAGGTCGAGCAGGTGCGGCTCCACGACTACAAGGTCCGCGTGCTCGGCAGCGCCGAGGGCACGGCCGCGGCGGTGCGCGTCCTCATCGAGTCGGGCGACGAGCACGACCACTGGGGGACGGTCGGCGTCTCGCACAACGTGATCGAGGCGAGCTGGCAGGCCCTCGCCGACAGCATGGACTACAAGCTCTACAAGGTGCGTCGCGGAGCGGCGCGCGGGCGGGCGGCCGACACACGCCGCGGCTGAGCGGCGGCTGCGGCGAGACCATCCCGCGCGATGCGCATCTACCTCGACCACAACGCCGGCGCCCCGCTGCGCCCCGAGGCACGCGAGGCCATGCTCCGCTTCCTCGGCAGGCCGGGGAACCCGTCGAGCGCGCATCGCGAGGGGGCGCGCGCCCGCGGGGCGGTCGAGGCGGCGCGCGCCGAGGTGGCGGCGCTCATCGGCGCGGGCCCCGCCGAGATCGTGTTCACGAGCGGGGCGACCGAGGCGAACAACCTGGCGTTGCGGGGCGTCGTTCGCGCCCCGGCCGGCCTCGTCACCACCGCGATCGAGCACGCCTCGGTGCTGGAGACGGCCCGGGCGCTGGCGGCCGAGGGCGTGCGGCTCACCGTCGTGCCCGTGGACGGCGACGGACGGGTGGCCGCCGACGACGTCGTGGCGGCGTGCGCGCCGGGCACGGCGCTCGCGAGCGTCGGGCTCGCGAACGGCGAGGTCGGCTCGGTGGCGCCCGTCGCGGCGATCGCGGGCGGGCTCCGCGGGAGCGGCGTGCGCCTCCATACGGACGCGGCACAGGCGGCCGGTCGGATGCCGATCGACGTGCGCGCGCTCGGCGTCGATCTGCTCTCGCTCTCGGCTCACAAGCTCGGCGGTCCCGCGGGCGTCGGGGCGCTCTGGGTGCGAAGGGACGTCGGCCTCCGGTCCCAGATGACCGGCGGGCCGCAGGAGCGCGGCCAGCGCGCCGGGACCGAGAACGTGGCGGGCATCGTCGCCTTCGCCGAGGCGGCGCGGCTCGCGCGTCGGGACCTCGCCGTCGCGGCGGCGCACTGCGCGCGGCTCGTCGACCGGCTCTGGTCGGGCCTCCGGGCGTCCATGCCGGGGGTGCAGCTCAATGGTCCCGCCGCGCCGCCGCGGCTGCCGAACACGCTCAACCTCACCTTTCCCGGCTGCAGCGGCGACAGCCTCGTCGTCCTCCTCGACCTCGCGGGCATCGCCGTGTCGGCCGGCTCGGCGTGCGCCGCCGGCGCGGCCGAGCCGTCGCACGTCCTGGCAGCGATGGGACGGGATCGGGAGACGGCACGCAGCGGGCTCCGCCTGAGCGTCGGGCCGGCGACGACGGACGCCGACATCGACCGCGTGCTCGCCGTGCTCCCCGACCTCGTGGCCCAGGTGCGGGGCGGAGCGGCGGCGTGAGGGTCGTGGTGGCGATGAGCGGCGGGGTCGACAGTGCGGTCGCGGCCGCCCGGTGCGTCCGCGCGGGCCACGAGTTGATCGGCATCTCGCTCCGCCTGGCGCGTGACGGGAGCGGCAGCTGCTGCTCCCTCGACGACTTCCACGACGCGCGCGCGGTCGCCGACCGGCTCGGCTTTCCCCACTACGTGTTCGACTTCACCGACGTCTTCGAGCGCGAGGTGGTGCGGCCGTTCGTCGCCGAGTACCTCGCCGGGCGCACGCCGAACCCGTGCGCGCGCTGCAACGAGCACGTCAAGTTCGGCCTGCTCCGGCAGCGAGCCCGGGAGCTCGGCGCGGCCCGGCTCGCCACCGGCCACTACGCCCGCATCGGCGTCGACCCCGAGAGCGGCGGCCCGCGTCTGCGGACCGCGGCCGATGCGGCCAAGGACCAGACCTACTTCCTCTTCGCCCTCACGCACGGCGACCTCGAGCGGACGCTCTTCCCGGTGGGTGCGCTGACCAAGGCCGAGGTGCGGGCCGAGGCTCGGGCGCTCGGCCTCCCGGTCGCCGAGAAGCCGGACAGCATGGAGGTCTGCTTCGTGCCCGCGGGCGACGCGGCCGGCTTCGTCGAGCGGCGGGCGGCGCCCGAGGCGCTCCGGGCGGGCGCCGTCGTCGACGAGGCCGGACGGGAGATCGGCCGCCACCGCGGCATCCATCGCTTCACCGTCGGCCAGCGGCGTGGGCTGGGCGTCGCCGGAGGTCCGCGGCGCTACGTCAAGACGATCGACGCGGCGACGGGCACCGTGACCGCCGTGGCCGCCGGCGCGCTGGGCGCCTCGGGTCTCGTCGCACGCGAGGTCACGTGGGCCGCCGGCCGCCCGCCGGCGCCCGGAACGCCGGTGGCGGTCCGCATCCGCCACCGGCACGCCCCGGTGCCCGCGCACGTCGTGCCCGTGTCGCCGGCGGAGGTCCGCGTGCGCTTCGACCGCCCGGGTCCCGCGGTCACCCCGGGGCAGGCCGCGGTCTTCTACCGGGGCGACCTGGTGCTCGGCGGGGGCTGGATCGCGGAGGCGATTCAATGAAGCGGGTCGCGATCACCACCCTCGGCTGCAAGGTGAACGCGTACGACAGCGCGACCATCGCGGACCGGCTGCGCGCGGCGGGCTGCCGCCTGGTCGGCCCCGGGGCGCCCGCCGACGTGGTGATCGTCAACTCGTGCACGGTGACCGACGCGGCCGACGCCGAGAGCCGCCGCCTCGTGCGCCGCGCGCGGCGCCTGAACCCGCGGGCGCGCGTCATCCTGACCGGCTGCTACGCGCAGACGAAGCCGCACGAGGCCGCGGCGCTCGAGGCCGTCGATCACGTGATCGGTCTCAGTCGCCTCGACGCGCTCACGCGCGCGGTGACGGCGGGGGACGTCGAGCGGGTGGCCGCCGGCGCGAGCCGTCGCGAGCGGGCGATCTCGACGGTGGGCGCGCGCCGCTTCGACGGGCAGACGCGCGCTTTCTTGAAGGTGCAGGAGGGCTGCGACCTCTTCTGCACCTTCTGCATCGTGCCGATGGCGCGCGGCGCGAGCCGCAGCCTTCCGCCGCGCGCCGTGCTCGCCGAGATCGAGGCGCTGGCCGAGGAGGGCTTCGAGGAGGTCGTGCTGACCGGCGTGCACCTCGGCGGCTACGGCCAGGACCTGGAGCCGCGGGTCGACCTTCCCTGGCTGGTGGCCGCGATCGCCGAGCAGGGCGTCGTGCCGCGCCTGCGGCTCTCCTCGATCGACCCGCACGAGGTGGGCGAGTCGCTCCTGCGTGTGATGGCGGCCGAGCCGAGCGTCTGCCACCACCTGCACGTGCCGCTGCAGTCGGCCGACGACGGCGTGCTCGCCCGCATGCGCCGCCGCTACGACGGGGCGCTGGCGCGCGAGCGCCTCGCGATGATCCGCGCGCTCCTGCCCGACGCGGCCATCGGGACCGACCTGATCGCGGGCTTCCCCGGCGAGGACGACGCCGGCTTCGAGCGGACGCTCGCCTTCCTCGACGCGAGCCCGCTCTCCTACTTCCACGTCTTCCCGTACTCGGTGCGCAGCGGGACCACCGCCGCGAAGCTCGACGGGCGCGTGCCGCCGGCGACGCTCGCCGACCGCGCTCGCCGCCTGCGGGCGCTCGGCGACCGCAAGCGCGCGGCGTTCGCGCGCCGCTTCGACGGCGCCGCGGCGGAGGTGCTGGTCGAGTCGACACGCGACCCCGAGACCGGCGCGCTGCGCGGCTACACGCGCAACTACCTGCGCGCGGGCCTCGACGGGCCGGACGCGCTCATGGGCCGGCGCGTGCCCGTGCGGCTCGCCGTCGACCCGGACGCCCGGGTGCGGGCGACGGTCGCCGGGGCATGACACCCGAGGTGCGCGCGGCGCTCGAGGCCGGTCTCGGCCACCGCTTCGCGCGGCCCGAGTACCTCGCCGTGGCGCTCACCCATCGCTCCTTCGGCGTCGACGCGCCCAACAACGAGAAGCTCGAGTTCCTCGGCGACGCCGTGCTGGCGCTCGCCATGTCCGACCTCCTGATGACGCGCTTCCCCGACGCGAGCGAGGGCGAGCTGTCGAAGATCCGCGCCTCGCTGGTGAACGCCGACGTCCTGGCCCGCAAGGCGCGCGAGCTCGACGTGGGGTCGGCGCTCCGCTTCGGCAAGGGCGAGGAGAAGAGCGGCGGGCGCGAGAAGGTGTCGATCCTGGCCTCCGCCTACGAGGCGCTGCTCGGGGCCGTGTATGCCGACGGCGGCTACGAGGCGGCGCGCGCGATGGTGGAGCACCACTTCGCGGGCGACATCGAGGAGCACCTGACCGTGGGGCTCCGCGACTACAAGACCCGCCTCCAGGAGCTGACGCAGCGGCTCTTCCGCGAGACGCCCCTCTACACGCTCGTCGAGGAGAGCGGGCCGGACCACGCCAAGCGGTTCGTGTCGGAGATCGCGCTCGGCGGCCGGTGCTACGGGCGCGGCCTCGGACGGACCAAGAAGGCGGCCGAGCAGGCGGCGGCCGGCGAGGCGCTCGCCGCCCTCGAGCGGGAGCACGCGGACCGCTTGCCATGAGGCGCGCCGCGCTGGCCGCCCTCGCTGCCGGAGCGCTCGGGCTGGCCGGCGACCCGGCAGCGGCCGAGCCTCTGCGCCAGCTTCCGGGCAGCCTGCCGCGGGCTCTCGCGCTGATGACTGCCGGTGCGCGGGCGCCGGCGGACCTTGCCCTGAGTCACGTGACGGTGCTCCTCGGGCTGCGCGCGTCGGCCGCGCTCGATGCGGTGCTGGCCGCGCAGCAGGATCCGCGCTCGCCGCGGTTCCGGCACTGGCTCGAACCCGCGGAGATCGCCGACCGCTTCGGCCCGTCGCGCGCCGAGTACGCGCGGGTGCGGCGGTGGTTCGAGACCCGCGGCTTCCACGTCGTGCACGACTCGCCGCTGCGCATCGCGCTGGTCGTGGCGGGCACGGCAGGCGACGTGGCCGCGGCGCTCGGGACGCCGATCCGCTTCTTTCACGACCGCGACGCTCGCGTCTACCACGGTCCCGAGACGGCGCCGGCCCTCCCGGCCGAGGTCGCCGACTCGGTGCACGGCATCCTCGGGCTCGACGATCTCCCGCATTTCGAGCCGCTGGTGCGGCTGGGAAGCGACGACGTGGCGCTCGGGCCGAGGGACTTCGCGCTCGTGTACGGCGCCGCGGCGTTGCAGGCGAGCGGCGCCACCGGCGCCGGCGGCGCGATCGCGGTCATCGTGCGCAGCAACTTCCCCGACGCGGACGTCGCGGCCTTCGCCGCCGCGTACCTGCCCGCCGGGACGACGCTCGACGTCCAGCGCGTGTTCGCCGATACCGATCC
>VBKF01000143.1:0-25723 GCA_005888095.1 Deltaproteobacteria bacterium
CGGGGGCGCAATGGTCTCGATCTGCAGGACGAGCTCCGCAGACGGAACGCGAGCGTACCCATCATCGTCATGACCGGCTACGGCGACGTCCCCACCTCCGTCCGCGCGTTCAAAGGCGGCGCGATCGACTTCCTCCGGAAGCCCGTCCCTCCGAAGGCGCTGCTCGAGCGCATCCGTGAGGCCCTCAGGCTCGATGCGCAGGCCCGCGACGCGACCGCGCAGCACGCCGAGCTGGCCGACCGCATCGCGCGAGAGCCAGAAGAAGGCGACGATCGCCGCGAAGCCACAGGATGCCGTGCGAGTCGTTCGGGTGCATGAAGAAGAGCATCGAGAGGAGCGCCTTTGTCGCCGCGATGGTGAGCTCGACGGGCGCGCGGAAATGGCCCCAGGTCGAAGTACGTGCGTCGTGAACGGAGCGACAGCGATGCTGACCGTACCGTTTCGGCTCCCTTGACCCAGCGACGACCCGCACGACGCCGTGACCCTCCCCGTGCAAGGCTTCAACGAGGGCGACGGCTCGGTGTCCAGGCCCGTCTGCCGCCGCGCTGGACAAGCCGCCGGGCTCGGGCGCAACATGAGGGCACCATGCACTCCGAGGACTGGCCCTTCCACTTCTTCACGGCGGCCTTCGGGCCGCGCGGGTGGAGCTGGCGGTGGCCGGAGGGCGAAGGCGCGCGCCCTCGGCAGGGCGACGCACTGACGGTCGCGATCCTGCGGGTCCTGAAGGAGCGACCCCGTACCGGCCCGGAGATCGTCGACGCCCTCGAGCAGCGTGTCGGCCCGTCTGCCGCCTCGGCGGCGACCGTCTACCCGACGCTGCAGCTCCTCGACGACCTCGGTCACGTGCGCGTGGTGGAGAGCGAAGGGAAGCGCGTCTACCACATCACCCCAGCAGGTGAGGCCTTCCTCGAGGAACACCGCGAGCCGAAGGAGGACGTCTTCGAGTGGGTGCGGGGCGCGGGCGGGGCGCTCGCCGAGCTGGGCCACGTGGTGGCGCGCCTCGCGACTGCCGCCTACCACCAGGCGTCTCGCTCGGAGGCGGCGGTCAAGCGGGTCGTCGAGATCCTCAGACGGGCTGCGGACGAGATCGAGCAGCTGCGCTGATCGGAGTACTCAGAGACGCAGTGGACGGATCGGCCGCAGGCGCTGTCGCGTCGGATCGAGCATCAGACCCACGCTCTCGAGCGCGAGGACGCCGAGCAGGCACGAGTCGTGGAGTCGGCCGAAGATCACGGTGGACGCTCCCTGACGGGCACCGATCTCGAAGAACGCCGTCCCGACCTGCCGCCTGACGCGCCTGCCGTCGGCAAGCTCGAAGGGTTCCGTCGCGTGCGGGCGAATGCCAATGCCGCGAAGCAGGGGGCCGGGACGACGGAATAGAGCGCCCACGGGGATGAGCACGGAACCGTCTCTAGCCGAGGAACATCCCGGTCATCAATCATCTCGGCCGAAGGTGGGACCGCGGGCCCTCGTCGCGCCTTGCCACGTTCGTCGATTCGGGCGCGACGCGTCTTGTGTACGCGGCGCCCGCCGTCGTAGGCTCGCGCGGGCTGGGCCCTCCGAGATGGCGATCACGATCGAGACCCCGCAGGGAACCGACGCGCTGACCGAGTTCGTCCTCTTCCAGGACGCCGTCTACGCGGAGCGGTCCGCGCGCTGGCCGGCGCTCCCGCCGCTCCAGCTCCCGATGCTCGCCGGGGAGAGCCCCTTCACCGCAGGCCGGACGCTCCATCCGTTGCTGGCGCGCGACGGCGGCCGGATACTGGCGCGCGCCCTCGCGCTGCTCGACGGGCGCTACAACCGCCACTGGAACGAGCGCCTGGGCCACGTCCTCATGTTCGAGGCGCGGCCCGGGACGCGCGAGGCGACCCGGCTCCTGCTCGACCGAGCCTGCGCATGGCTCGAGGAGCACGGGGCCGAGGCGGCCCGTGCGGGCTTCGGCATGCTCGAGTTCCCCTTCGTCATCGACGACTACGAGTCGCTGCCGCCGAGCATCCTGCGCCACAACCCCGCCTACTACCACGCGCTCCTGAAGGATGCGGGCTTCGAGTCCGAGCACGGCATGGTGGACTACAAGATCCAGGTCCGCGCCGAGCTGGTGGCCCGCTGGGAGAGCGCCCTCGAGGCGGTGCGCCGTGCCGGGTGCGAGATCGTGCCGCTCGCCGAGGTCCCGGAAGCCCGGCGGGCCGCGGAGTTCACGGAGCTCTGGAACGACGGCTTCAAGGCGCACTGGGGATACACGCCGTTCTCGGAGGCGGAGATCGCGCTCCTGCTCAGCGCGTTCGCGCCGACGGGTGTGCTCGACACGTCGGTCATGGCCTACCGTGCCGGCCGCCCCGTGGGCGCCTTGTGGGTGGGTCCGGAGACCACGGCGGGCGCGGTGCTCGCGCCGGGCCGGGTGCTGGCCGACGCCGAGAAGCTCAACTTCCTCGGGATCGCCGTTCGCGAGTCGGATCGCGGCCGAGGTGTGAACCTCGCGATGTCGGCATACGCCTACCTCGAGCTGGTACGGCGCGGCGCGCGGTACGTGAGCTACACCCTCGTGCTCGACGACAACTGGCCGTCGCGGCGGACGGCCGAGAAGCTCGGCGCCGAGGTCTGCGCCAGCTACCTCGTCTATCGGCGGAACTTCCGGCGCTGAGCCCCGGCCGTCCGGGATCGCCGCCGATACCAGCGCCGTTGCATGGGGAGTCGTCCATAGCATTTGCGCCGTCCAGCATTCAGGCCGCCCAGCCTACAGTCTATGGTTGACACTTGACTGTGTGCGGCGGTATGCGAGCAGAGCGATTACCGACGGCAGTTCGGCGATTCCAGGAAGCAACGCAGATTAGAAAAAAGTCAGGATCCCGGGCGCCTCCGCGACATCCGATGGCATTGCAGTGATCGAGTGGCGTCCAGCTCAACTCCAAACACACAAGGACTACGGAGAACCACGATGAAAGCGGTGTACAAAAATCTTGCGTTTCAGATGTTGGCGACGGTCGCGTTCGCCGTTATCGTCGGCGGCCTGGCAGGGCATAGCGCGGCCGCTGACAGCTGCCCCCTCAGCCATGGCTTCTGGCGGAACCACCCCACCGCATGGCCGGTCACGAGCCTCACGTTGGGGAGCCAAACATATTCCCAAGCCGAGTTGCTGACGATTCTCGGTACGTCCGTCGGAGGTAAGGGAGGCGCCGATGCCAGCTTGATACTCGCTGATCAACTGATCGCAGCCGAGCTCAACATCGCGAACGGTTCCGATTCCGCACCGGTGGACAGCACGATCGCGGACGCGGATGACCTGCTCGCGGGGTTTGGCGGCAAGCTCCCCCTGGCGGTCCGGCCCCCCTCGGAGACCGGACAGGCGATGATCGCCGACGCGGAGGTACTCGCCAGCTACAACGACGGGCAGCTGACCCCTGATTGCGCGCCGTAGGGGAGAGGGGACGTGCCCGCCCCGGGCGCGCCCGGTCGGGTTCCGGCGAGGCTTCCCCTTTCGAGTCGAAAGGCGGTAGCCTCGTCGGAACCCGATGGGTGACTCGCCTCCGGTGGTGGCCGCATGACGGTCCCCGACGACGTCCGGCAGGTGCTCGAAGCCTGGGCACGGCGGGGCCGCTTCGTCACGCTCGCCGAGGGGCATCGCATCTTCGCCGTGCAGGAGGGGACGGGCCCGGACCTCGTTCTCGTGCACGGCTTTCCCTCCACCAGCCACGACTTCGCGGCCGCGCTGTCCCTGCTGACGCCGCGCTTCCGCGTCACCGCCTTCGACCAGCTGGGTTTCGGATTCTCCGACAAGCCGGCGGGGGACGTCTCGTACTCCCTGCTCGATCAGGGCCGGCGCGCGGGCGAGGTCGTGCGCGCGCTCGGCGTCGAGCGGGCGCGCGTGGTGGGACACGACATGGGGCTCACCGTCGCGGTCGAGATGCTCTGCCGCCACGAGGAGCGCACCCTGGGTTTCGCGATCGGTGACCTCGTGCTGTGCAACGGCAGCCATCTGGTCGAGCTCGCACGGATCACGCCCTTCCAGTACGCGATCATGACCGACGACGGCGCCGCCGACTTCGCCCGCAACTTCGACCCCGAGGCGTTCGCCAAGGCCCTCGGCTTCGTCTGGGCCGACGCGACTCGCACTCCGGCGGTCGACCTCCGCGCGATCGCGTACTGGCTGGCGCTCGGCGGTGGGCTCGATATCCTCCCGCGCATCGCGCGCTACAACCTCGAACGCACCTGGTCCGCCGACCGCTGGCGGCCCATCCTCGGGCGGACGGCCGTGCCGATCCGTGTGGTGTGGGGCGACCGTGACCCGATCGCCGTCCTCGAGATCGGCCGCAGGCTCGCGGAGATGTCCGGCGGCCCGCTCACGGTGCTCGAAGGGATTGGCCACTACCCTCAGATGGAAGCACCGGCGGCCTGGGTGGCAGCCGTCGCACTGTGATACAGCTGTCTCAGCGCTGATACAGGTATTGCGCTCGCCGCTGGCTCTGCTAAGAGCGCCCTCGTGGATCAAGCCCCTGACGGGCCCTGGCTTCTCCTACTCCACCAAATTCCGCCCCAGCCCGGCTACTTTCGCGTGAAGATGTGGCGCCGGCTCCAAGCGCTCGGCGCCGTCGCGATCAAGAATTCCGCGTACGTCCTCCCCAGGACCGACCAGGCGCGCGAGGACTTCGAGTGGGTTCTGCGGGAGATCATCAAGCAGGGCGGCGAGGCATCGCTTTGTGAGGCGCGCTTCGTCGACGGATTGCGTGACGACCAGGTCGAAGCGCTCTTCAACGCTGCACGGGACGCCGAGTACGGCGGGATCGTCGCGGAGGCTCGTCGGGTAGCGGACAACCTGCCATCGGGGGAAGCGCTGCCCGAGGGTCGCCGCCCGCAACTCGAAGCCGAGGTCGCTCGGCTCAAGCGACGACTCGCGGAGGTGAGCGCCCTCGACTTCTTCGGCGCACCCGGTCGGGAGGCGGCCGACGGACTCGTCGCCAGCCTCGAGGCGCGTGCGCAGCGGGGTTTGGAGAGGATGGCCGACGGCCGGCAGCTGGGCGACCTTCATGGCCGTACGTGGGTCACGCGCAAGGGAATCCATATCGACCGCATCGCGAGCGCCTGGCTGATCCGGCGTTTCGTCGACCCCGGGGCAGCTTTCAAGTTCGTGCCGGCCAGGAGCTACCGGCCGGAGCCCGGCGAGCTGCGCTTCGACATGTTCGAGGCCGAGTTCACGCATGAAGGTGACCTCTGCACGTTCGAGGTGCTGCTCGCTCGCGTGCGCCTCGACGACCCGGCGCTTCGCCCGATCGCAGCGATCGTCCATGACATCGACCTGAAGGACGCGAAGTTCGACCGCCCGGAAGCGGCGGGGATTGATCGCTTGATCGCCGGGATCGCCATGCGGCACCGAGACGACGAGGATCGGTTGGCCCGAGGGGCGGCTGTCTTCGACGACCTCTACGAGTACTTCCGAAGAAAGCGGGCCTGAGGGAGAGACCACGTTGCGAGCCAAGGCGTGGAGCGCGCTAGAGAAGGTCGTTGACGCGCACGACCAGACCTTCGCTGAGCCCGGCAAGGTGGGGCTGTGGACGAAAGCCGACTCGGTCACGGAGTTCGACGGCCTGACGGTGGCGCCGCTCGGGGAGAGCCCGTGACCATCCCCCCAGCGGCCGCGGCGCTGACGGCCCCTGGGGCGCCGTGCAGCCTCCGCGAGTTGCTCGGCTACTTCCTCCGCCTCGGCACACTCGGGTTCGGCGGACCGATCGCGCTCGTCGGCTACATGCAGCGCGACCTCGTCGACCAGCGCCGCTGGGTCTCGAGGCAGGACTACGTCGAGGGGCTCGCCCTCGCGCAGCTCGCGCCGGGGCCGCTCGCGGCGCAGCTCGCGATCTACCTCGGATGGGTGCGCGCCGGCGTGCCCGGGGCGACGCTGGTGAGTGTCGCCTTCATCCTGCCGTCGTTCCTCATGGTGCTCGCGCTCTCGGCGCTCTACCTCCGCTACGGTGGGCTCGCGTGGATGCAGGGCGTGTTCTACGGCGTCGGGGCTGCGGTGATCGCGATCATCGCCCGGAGCGCGTGGAAGCTGGTCCACATGACGCTCGGTCAGGACCGGCTTCTCTGGGTGCTCTTCGGGGTGAGCGCGCTGGTGACCGCGTGGACGGAGTCCGAGGTGGTATGGCTCTTCGTGCTGTGCGGCGTGGCGGCACTCGTGGTGCGAGGGCTCGCCGGCCACCCCGCGGCCGCGCTCGGGCTCGTCCCGGTCTGGCTGCTCACGGGCCTCCACGGGCCCGCCAACGGCGGCACCCTCGCGCGGGTCTTCTGGTACTTTGCCGAGGCCGGGGCGTTCGTCTTCGGGAGCGGGCTCGCGATCGTGCCGTTCCTCTATGGCGGCGTCGTCGGTGCCTTCCACTGGCTGACGGAACGGCAGTTCCTCGATGCGGTCGCGGTGGCCATGATCACGCCGGGACCCGTCGTCATCACGGTGGCCTTCATCGGCTACCTGGTGGCCGGCCCGCTCGGCGCCGCCCTCGCGGCGCTCGGTGTGTTCCTGCCCTGCTATCTCTTCGTCGTCATCCCGGCGTCGTACTTCCGGCGCGCCGTGCACGACCGCCGCGTGCGGGCGTTCGTCGACGGCGTGACGGCGGCCGCCACCGGCGCCATCGCGGGCGCGGCCTTCGTGCTCGGCCGCCGGGCGATCGTCGACGTGCCGACGGCGCTGATCGCGCTCGGGACGGTCGCCATCCTGGTGCGAGCGAGGCGAATCCCCGAGCCGCTCGTCATCCTCGCGGCTGGCCTGATTGGGCTGGGGCTGAAGGGCGCGGTCGGGCACTGAGCGCAATGCGCACGGTGGCTGGCGGGGACCGACTCTCCATTTACCCTCCCGAGACCGGCCCCCGACCCAGGGACCGTCCACGAGGAGCGCCAAGCGCAAGGGGGTACGAGGGTAGCGGCCGAACACGGACGAGCAGGCGCCGATCCTGACGAAGATTTCAGGAAGAGTTCAGGAAGGTCCGAGTGGCTCGATGGTCTTCTCGGCGTAGTATCTGGTGGTGAGCTTCCTGTGCGCATCCTCGTCGTCGAAGACGAAGCCAAGGTAGCAGCGGCCCTGAAGGAAGGCCTCGGGGCGGAACACCACGAGGTCGTCGTCTCGGCAACGGGCGAGGATGGCTTCTTTCGTGTGAACGCCGAGACCTTCGATCTGATCGTGCTCGACCTGATGCTTCCCGGACGCGACGGCATCGAGATCCTGTCGACCCTGCGGAGACGCGGCCTAGGCACGCCGGTTCTCATCCTGACGGCCAGGGATGCGGTCGAGGACCGGGTGCTCGGGCTCGACAGTGGTGCGGACGACTACCTCGTGAAGCCGTTCGCCTTCCCCGAGCTTCTGGCCCGCATCCGCGCCCTGCTGCGCCGCGGTCGGCCCGATCAGATCCTGCGGCTGAAGGCGGCCGACCTCGAAATGGATCTGATCAGCCGACGGGTAACGAGGGGAAGCAGGTCGATCGAGCTCACGTCCCGCGAGTTCGACCTCCTGGAGTACCTGCTGCGTCATCATCAGCAGCTCGTATCGCGGGAGATGCTCGCCCGCGATGTCTGGAAGGAGCCCTCGCGGGCCACGCCGCTCGACAACGTGATCGACGTGCACATCGCCCGGCTGCGGAAGAAGGTCGATCAGGACGCACCGGCGAAGCTCATCCACACGGTGCGCGGCGTCGGGTTCGTCCTGCGCGAGGGCGAGCCATGACGAGCTGGTGGCGCCATCAGAGCATCCGCGTCCGCCTCACGCTCTGGTACGCCGCGGCCCTGAGCGCGGTCCTGGCCCTCTACGCGGGTGGGGTGTTCGCCTTCCTGCGGCACAGCCTCTCCGCGGACCTGGACGGCGGGCTCCGTGACGATCGCGAGGTTGCCGAGCAGATGCTCGAGCGGACGCCGGCTGGCGGAGTCGGCTGGCGAGCCGAGCCGGACGACGATGACGACGAGGCGATCGCTGGCCGCTGGCTCGAGGTCCGGAGCCCGGATGGTACCCTTCTGTACGCGAGGCCGTCCGGGATCCCCGCCGACGTTCGCGTCAGGCGTCTGAGTGGGCCGTACACCGTCGACGGCCTCCCCGTTGTCATCCAGGTGGCACGGTCCGAGGAGCCGCTCCATCGGGAGTTGCGCGAGCTCCTCATCATCATGGCTGCGGGGCTTCCCTTCGCGGTCGCGATCGCGGCGATGGGCGGCTATTTCCTCGCGCGACGGGCGCTCGCCCCCGTGAGCCGCATGGCCGAACGCGCACGGACGATCACGGCCGAGCGACTCGGGGAGCGGCTTCCGGTCGAGAATCCGGGGGACGAACTCGGGCAGCTGGCCGCTGTGTTCAACGATGCGTTCGCCCGGCTCGAGCGGTCTTTTGAGCAGCTGCGCCGCTTCACGGCGGATGCCTCACACGAGCTGCGGACGCCGCTCACGGCGATGCGGAGCGTCGGCGAGGTCGGCCTGCGAGAGCATCGCGATGCAGCAGCGTATCGCGAGATCATCGGCAGCATGCTCGAGGAGACAGATCGGCTTGGACGGCTGGTGGAAGGGCTCCTGACGCTCTCTCGGGCCGACGGGGGCAACGTGTCGCTCAAGCGCGAGGCCGTCGATCTCGCCGAGCTGGCGCGTGACGTCGCGGGGCACCTCGGTGTGCTGGCCGAGGAAAAGCGGCAGTCGTTCGCGGTCCAAGCGTCGGGGCCGGTCCCGGCGTGGGTGGATCGCGTCGTGATCCGGCAGGCGCTGATCAATCTGGTGGACAACGCCATCAAGTACACGCCGCCCGGTGGCAGCGTCGGGATCGTCGTACGGGACGGAGGGCCCGGGCCGACCGTCGAGGTCACCGACACCGGGTCTGGCATACCACCCGAGCATCGCGATCGCGTGTTCGATCGCTTCTACCGAATCGACAAGGCGCGATCGCGTGATCTCGGTGGGGCGGGCCTCGGGCTGGCCATCGCTCGTTGGGCGGTCGAGGCACACGGCGGGCGAATTGATCTGGAAAGCGTCGAGGGACGCGGATCAACGTTCCGGATCTCGTTGCTGCACGCGGAAGGATCGAACTCGGTGCCGCGTGCGGCCGAAGTCAACTGAAAGGAGGGAGGCGTCATGAAGAGAGGTGCTCTATTGCCGCTGGTGAGCTCGGTGGTGTTGCTGCTCGGTTCCAGTGTGTCGTGGGCCGGTCAGTACGACGAGAAGGAACGTGCCGAACTCGCGCAAGCGCTCAAAGGAGCCAAGGTGTCGCTGAAGCAAGGCATCGTCGCGAGCGCGCCCAAAGGTAAACCGATCTCCGGGAAGTTCGAGGTGGAGGACGGGAAGCTGCAACTGTCCGTGTACACGGCGAAGGGTGGCGGGTTCTCCGAGGTCGTTGTCGATCCGAAGAACGGACGCGTGGCGAAGGTCGAGGCCATCGAAGGCGGCGAAGATCTTACGGCGGCCAAGGCACAGGCCGACGCCATGACCAAGGCCAAGACACCACTTGGCGGCGCAGTCGATGCCGCCGTCAAGAAGAATCCGGGCTTTCGGCCCGTCAGCGTGATTGCTGCTCTGAAGGACGGCCATCCGGTCGCAGACGTGACCCTCATCAAGGGTGACGAGCTCAGGACTGCCTCGGAAAGACTCGATTAGGCTCGTCACGCGACGCGCTGTACGCGTTCCTGAACGAGCCGAGGGGCGAGGGACGGTGATGATGATAATGAAGCCGGATACTCGCCGTCGTCTCTGGCGGACTCTGCTGGTCGCGGGAACGCTCGCCATCGGTCTGAGCGTCGATGACGCCGCCGCGGCGCTCATCCCGTCTGTTTCGAACGAGCTCCGGGGCCGCCCGCTTCCCAGCTTCGAGTCGCAGACGCTCGATGGCCAGCCCTTCTCGTCGAGAGACCTCGTCGGCAAGCCCGTCATCGTGAACTTCTTCGCGAGCTGGTGCCCGGTCTGTTCAATGGAGCTGAAGGACTTGCAAGCCCTCCAGCCCGATCTGCGGCAACGCGGGGTTCCGGTCATCGAGGTGCTGGTCGATCCGGTGGAGACACCGGACACGGTCGATGCGGCTCGGCAACAGCTCGCGCGCAATCCGCTTCCCTTCCCCGTCGTGATGATGGTCCCGGCGCTCCGGGACGTGTTCGGGTACGAAGGGTTCCCGGCGACCTACTTCGTGAAAGCGGATGGCACGTTCTCGACGACACTCTTCGGCTATCAGCCGATCGAGCAGATGCGGCAGGCCGCGTGGGAGATCGCGGGGGAAGGTGCGGAGACGACGACGGCACCGTCGTCCTCGCCGCCCCCGTCCGGTGGTGTCGGACGGCATCCAGCGTGGGAGAAACGACCGCTCCTCGCATTGGTTCCCGCGCCGTGGGCGCAGTGGCATCCGCTCCTGGTCCACTTCCCGATTGCCCTTCTCGTTCTCGAGGCGGTGTTCGTGTGCGCGCTCCTCGTGCGGCCGAACGAGCGCATGGCGCAGTTCTCGACCTGGCTGCTCGGCGCGGCCGTCGTGAGCCTGGTGCCGACGATCCTCACGGGTATCCGTGATGCGGGAGCTGACCTCGGCCCCGACTCACCCTTCTGGAACGGCTTGCACGATCGCCTGACGCATCTGTTCCGTCTGGAGAGTTCCGTCTCACTCCACGTCCTTTTCGGGCTTGCCGTGACGCTCATCGCGTTTGGCCGCCTCGCGTGGCGCGTGCGGGCAGGCGATCGGATCCTGGGCGGCGGCCAGCGGATGGCCTTCACCCTCGTCACCCTGCTCGGTCTTTGGGTTCTCTTCGGTGGAGGCCAGGTCGGGGGTGGTATCTCGCACCGATGACACGAACGAGAGGAAGGAAAGGAGAGACGTCATGAAGACGACGCGTCTGTCGCTGCTGCTGATCCTCGCCGTAGCCATGGTGAGGAGTGCCGGGGCCGAGGGGCCCGACGCGGAACTGGTCGCGAAGATCACTGGCCTCAAGCCGGATGTGAAGAACGACATCGCGAAGGTCAGCGTGCCACGCGGGGACCTCGGGGCGGTCATCGACGGGGCGAAGATGCAGCCGTTCCAGGGCCTCACCTCGTGGGCTGCCTTCCAGGCTGCGGGCGACAAGACGATCGTCATGGGCGACATGACCCTGACCGAGCCGCAGGTGAATCCGACCATGAGCGCCGCCCTTGACAACGGACTCCAGGTGACCGCCCTGCACAACCACTTCTTCTTCGATCGCCCGCACGTGTTCTTCATGCACATCGGCGGTGAGGGAACCACGGAGCAGCTGGCGACGGGGGTGCGGAAGGCTCTGGACGCCGCGAACGCGACTCAGCGAGGAGTCGGCTTCGGGGGCGTGAGCATCCCGGCGAAAAGCACGATCGACCCGAAGCCGCTCGAGGCGATCCTCGGCGCATCCGCGCAGGCGAAGGACGGGATCGCGAAGTTCTCCTTCGGCCGCAAGACGTCCATGCACGGCACCGAGGTCGGGGAGGCGATGGGCGTGAACACCTGGGCGGCATTCGCAGGGAGCCAGCGAGCCGCGGTGGTCGATGGCGACTTCGCGATGCTCGAAGACGAACTGCAGGACGTCCTCAAGGCGCTGCGTCACGCGAACATCAACATCGTCGCGATCCACAACCACATGACGCACGAGCAGCCGCGCATCATGTTTCTGCACTTCTGGGCGAAGGGCTCGGCCGAGGAACTCGCGCGGGGTGTCAAATCCGCCCTCGACACGCAGAAGAAGTGAGTCGAGAGGCAGGCAGGAGGCACATCATGAAGAGACTCATCCGTAGCGTCGTGGTCGCAATGTTTGTTGCCACGGCAGCATCGGCAGAGACATGGAATTTCGATGCGGACCCCGTCAACGCGCCGCCGCCGGGCTTCTCGTTCGGCCGCACCGGGAAGGGGAAGCCGGGGCGTTGGGTCGTCCAGGCGGAGAAGGATGCGCCGAGCGCCGGAAACGTGCTCGCGCAGCTCGACGCCGACACCACCGACTATCGCTTCCCGGTTGCCGTCGCGGGCGAGCCGAAGTTCGGCGATGTCAACCTGTCGGTCCGGTGCGAGCCCGTATCGGGTCGAGTGGACCAGGCTTGCGGTCTCGTGTTCCGGTATCAGGACGAGAACAACTACTACCTGACGCGCGCCAACGCTCTCGAAGACAACGTGAATCTGTACTACGTGAAGGACGGGAAACGGCGGCAGATCACGGGATGGCGCGGGAAGGTGACGAGTGGCGCCTGGCACCAGCTGGGGGTCGAGGCGCGTGGCGATCACTTCGTGGTGTCGTTCGATGGCAACAAGGTGGTCGATGCCCACGACTCGACCTTCTCCCAACCAGGCAAGGTCGGTGTGTGGACCAAGGCCGATTCGGTCACGTACTTCGACGACTTGACGGCCGCGGCGCCCCGTTGACCGTGGTCCTACACGCTCGACCGGCCGCTCGCTTCCTCGGACCACGGCTCATGATGCGGTCGTGCATGATCCTCATCGGGCTCGCCGCGTCGACCTGCGGGCGGGGCGGACCTGAGGTCGTGGCGTACACCTCCGTCGATCAGGTCTTCTCCGAGCCGGTCTTCCGCGAGTGCGAGCGGCAGGCCGGGCTCGCCCTGCGGGCCGTCTTCGACACCGAGGAGACGAAGAGCACCGGGGTCGTGAACCGCCTCATCGCCGAGGCCGCGAGCCCGCAGGCAGACGTCTTCTGGTCGGGCGATCCCGTGCGGCCGTTCCTGCTCGTCAAGCGAGGGCTGGTGGAGCCCTACGTGTCGCCGAACGCGGCCGCGATCCCGGCCGCCTTCAAGGCAGCCGACGGGACCTGGACCGGGTTCGCGGCCCGGGCGCGCGTCCTGCTCGTCAACACGACGCGCGTCGACGAGGCTTCGATGCCGCGCTCGATCATCGACCTCGCGAACCCGCACTGGAGCGGCGATGCGGCCATCGCGAACCCGCTCTTCGGCACCACCACCATGCACGTCGCGGCGCTGTTCGCCCTGTGGGGTGACGAACGGGCGCGGGCCTTCCTCGCGGATCTCCGCACGAACGCGGTGCGCGTCGCGAGCTCCAACGGCGAGGTGAAGCGGCTGGTCGCCGCCGGCGAGGTCGCCTTCGGCCTGACCGACACGGACGACGCCCACGAGGCGCTCGAGGAGCACGCTCCGGTCGCCGTCGTCTACCCCGATCAAGAGGGTTTCGGAACGCTCGTCATGCCGACGGTGGTCGTGCTCCTGAAGGGCGGGCCGCATCCGCAGCTCGGCAAGCGGCTCAGCGACTGCTTGCTTCGGCCCGAGGTCGAGCGACGCCTCGCCGAGTCCGCCGCGCACATGCCGCTGCGCTCCGGCGTGCCGCCATCACCCGGCGCCGTCCCGATCGACCAGCTGCGCGCCATGCCCGTCGACTACGCGCGTCTCGGCGAGATCATGGAACGCATCGAGCCCTGGCTCCGCCAATGGGCCGGCGTCTGAGGGGAAGGGAAACAGCATGCGCTTTCGGAAGCTGCTCGTGCTCCTCCTCGCCACCCCCGTGCTCGCCGCCGCGCCAGACGAGCGGCTGATCGCGAGGATCACGGGCCTCGAGCCCGAGGTGAAGGCGGGCGTGGTCAAGGTGTCGGTGCCGCGCACCGCGCTCTCCATCACCGTCGACGGCGTCAAGATGGATCCCTTCCAGGGGTTCACGTCCTGGGCGGCGTTCCAGGCGAGCGGCGACCGAACCATCGTGATGGGCGACCTCGCGCTCGCGGAGGACGAGGTGAGCCCGGTGATGAGCGCCGCGCTCGCCAACGGGCTCGCGGTCACCGCGCTCCACAATCACTTCGCCTACGATCGTCCCCGGATGCTCTTCATGCACATCGAGGGCGTGGGCCCGACCGAACGGCTTGCGACTGCGCTCCGCAAGGCGCTCGACGCCGTCCAGCACGTGCGCCGGACGCCGGCGCCGGCGGAGAGCTTCGGCGGCCCCGACATCCCAGCCACGAGCAGCATCGACCCGAAGCCGCTCGAGGCGATCCTCGGCCGCCGCGGGCAGGCGAAGGACGGCATGGTGAAGTTCGTGTTCGAGCGGAAGACGACGATGCACGGCATGGACCTCGGCGCGGCGATGGGCGTGAGCACGTGGGCCGCGTTCGCCGGCAACCCCGAGCGGGCCGTCGTGGACGGCGACTTCGCGATGCTCGAGTCCGACGTGCAGGTCGTGCTCAAGGCGCTCCGCGCGGCGGACATCCACGTCGTCGCGCTCCACAGCCACATGCTCCACGAGCAGCCTCGCATCATGTTCCTCCACTACTGGGGCAAAGGCCCGGCGGAGGAGCTGGCGCGCGCGCTCAAGAGGGCGATGGCCACGCAGCGAAAGTGATCCCCCGCTGGCGCGCCGTCCTCGCCGCGATGGTGATCGCGCTGGCCGGCTCTCGGCCGGCGCTCGGGCTCCGGCCGTTCGTCTCGACCGATGCCGCGGTGGCCGCCCCGGGGGAGCTGGAGTTCGAGCTCGGGTACGTGGGCTTTCGACGCCGGGCCGGCACGACCGCCGTCGTCGCCCCGGCGCTGCGGGCCAACCTCGGGCTCGTGCGAGAGCTGGAAGTGGTCGCCGAGTTCGAGGCCGCGCACGCGGTCTCCTCCAGCGCGCGCTCGCGGTCCGAGGTCCGGAACGCCGCCCTGTCGCTGAAGGCAATCCTCCGTGAGGGCGCCCTCCAGGGGGTGGCCGGGCCCTCTCTGGCCCTCGAGGCGAGCCTCCTCCTGCCGACGGCACACGGCGAACGGCAGCCCGGCAGCGAGGTCGTGGCGATCGCGTCCACCGGCGTGCACGGCTGGACGTTGCATGCGAACGGTGGTCCACTCCTCGACACGGTACGGGCCAATCCCGGCCTCGCCTGGGGCGTCATCGTCGAGAGTCCGCTCGTCCGCGACGTCCGGGCCGTCGCCGAGCTGAACGGCCAGGGTGTCCGCGGGAGCCCCGCCGAGAGCAGCGGGCTGGTGGGTGCGCTCTGGGTGCTGGAGCCGCCCCCACCGCTCACCACGCTCACGCTCGACGCCGGCGTCCGGCGAGGGATCAGCCGCGCGGCGGACGACTGGGCAGGAACCGCGGGCCTCACCGTGGGACTTCCCTGGTGAGGGCTGCCCTCCGCCGGCGGCAAGAGCCGATCGCCTTCGCGGCCGCGGGATCGATCGTGCTGGTGGCGACGCTCCTGCCGCTGGGTGTGCTTGCCGGCGAGCTCGTGCTCGCCGGCTGGCAGCGCGGCGTCGGCTCGCTCGGCGACCCGGCCGCCTGGGCGCTCCTCGCCGCCTCGCTGCGCATCGCGACCGCGGTCACGGCGCTCGCGCTGCTGGCCGGCGTGCCGCTGGCCGTCCTGTTCGCGCGGACGGATCTGCCGGCCCGGCGGAGCGCCTTCGTCCTGCACGCCTTTCCGCTCTTCCTGCCGCCGTTCCTGCTCGCCCTCGGCTGGTTCTTCCTCCTGGGCAGGCAGGGGCTCGTCGGCTCGGAGACGAGCGCGCGGCTCTTCTCCGGGGTGCCGGCCGTGGTGGCCGTCCTGGCGCTCGCCTTCACGCCGGTGGTGACCTCCCTCGTCGCCCTGGCACTCGACGGCGTCGATCGCTCGCTCGAGGAGGCGGCGCGCGTGGTGGCGGCGCCGTGGCGCGTGACGGTGGGCATCCTGCTCCCGCTCGTCGCGCCGGCGGTGGCGCTCGCCGCCCTCGTGGTCTTCGCGCTCGCGTTGACGGAGCTCGGCGTGCCGATGTTCCTCCGCGTGCCGGTGTACCCGGCGGCCGTCTTCGCGCGGCTCGGAGGAGTGGCCTACGCGCCCGGGGAGGCCTTCGCCCTCGTGCTGCCCCTCGTCGCGGTGGCGCTGGCGGTGCTCGCCTGCGAGCGGCTCGTTGCCCGGCGCGGCGTCCCGACTCTCGGCCTCGCGATCGGGCGGCCGCTGGTGCCTCTCGGTCGCTGGCGCACGGCGGGCGCGCTGGTCGCGGGGCTCGCGGCGGCGCTCGCCGTGGCGCCGATCGCTGCGCTGGCGGCCCGCGCCGGGCGGGAGGGGTGGGACGCCGTGCCGGTCTGGGTCGGCGGCAGCGTCGGCAACAGCCTGCTCGCGGCGGGAGCGGGGGCCACCATCATCGCGGCCGTCGGCGTGGTGCTCGGGCGGGCGATCGCTCGCGGCCGGCCGTGGGGCGCGGCCCTCGATGCCGTGGCGGTGCTCGGCTTTGTCACGCCGGCCGCCGTGCTCGGGGTCGGTCTGATCGCCGTGTGGAACCGTCCGGCCACCCGCGCGGTGTACGGCACGCTGGCGATCGTCGTGCTCGGATACGTGGCCCGCTACGCCGCGATCGGCGCACGGACCATCGCGGTGGCGATCGCGCAGGGCTCACCGCACCTGGAGGAGGCCGCGCAGGCCGTCGGCGGGTCGTACGTGCGGCGGCTGCTCGGCATCGTGGTGCCGGTGCACGCCCGCGGCGTGGTCGCCGCCTGGCTCCTGGCGCTCGTCTTCTGTGTCCGCGACCTCGAGACGACGGTGCTCTTCTATCCTCCCGGGCGCGAGACGCTCCCGGTCCGCATCTTCACCCTGGAGGCGAACGGGCCGCCGGCGGTGGTCGCGGCGCTGGCCCTGATCCAGGTGGTCGTGACGGCGTCCATCCTGCTGATCGGCGTCGTCTGTCTCGGACGGAGCCGGCGCCGGTGATCCCGCGGATCGCCCTCGAGGACGTGTGGCTGCGTCAGGCGGGAGCCGAGGTGCTCTCGGGTCTGTCGCTCGACGTCGCGGAGGGTGAGGTGCTGGCGGTTCTCGGCCCCTCGGCGGCCGGGAAGACGACCGCGCTCCGGGTGATGCTCGGCCTCGTCGCGCCCGGACGCGGAGCGGTCCGGCTGCGCGGCGAGGTGGTGAGCGCCGGCGGCCGGATCCTGCGGCCGCCCGAGGAGCGGAATCTCGCGGTGGTGTTCCAGGACCTGGCGCTGTGGCCGCATCTCACCGTCCAGGGGAATCTGGCGTTCGGACTCGCGGCGCGCGGCGTCGGGCGCGCCGAGCGCGAAGCCCGCATCGCCGCCGTGCTCGGGCGTGTCGGCCTCGCTGCGCGTGCCCGCCGCCGGCCGGGCGAGCTGTCGGGCGGCGAGCGGCAGCGCGTGGCGATCGCCCGCGCGCTCGTCCTCGAGCCCGATGCCGTGCTGCTCGACGAGCCGCTCACGAACCTCGACGTGGGCCTGCGGGGCGAGCTGCTCGGACTGTTCGCGGAGCTGCTGCGCGAGCGGCGGGCGACGGCCGTCTACGTGACCCACGACCCGCGCGAGGCCGCGCGTCTGGGCGATCGGATCGCCGTACTCGAGCGGGGGAGAATCGTCCAGGTGGGGACGTTCGATGCGCTCCGCGCGAGCCCGGCGACCGCGTTCGTGCGCGCGGTGCTCGAGGAGCTGGCGCGAGGAACCGGCGGTTGATCGCCCCTCGGTCGACTGCTACCAGAGCCGCTACATGATTTCGCCGGCGGAAGCACCGCTGGCGGCCCCCGCGGTCCGCCTGTCGAGCCTGTCTGCCTTCTTTCCGGCCCACAACGAGGAGGAGAACCTCGTCCCGATGGCCGCGGCGTTGCTTTCCATCCTGCCCGCCGTGGCCGACGAGTGGGAGCTCGTGGTCGTCGACGACGGCAGCGAGGATGCGACGGGCCGGCTCGCCGACGAGCTGGCGGCCCGCCACCCGCGCGTCCGCGCCGTCCATCATCGGACGAATCGCGGCTACGGGGCCGCCGTGCGCAGCGGGCTCGCCGCCGCGCGCTACGACTACGTCTTCTTCACCGACGGTGACCACCAGTTCGACGTGCGGCAGATCGTGCGTCTCATCCCCGCCCTCGACCGGGCCGACGCGGTCGTCGGCTACCGGGAGCATCGATCGGATCCGGCTCTCCGCCGCCTCAACGCCGCCGGCTGGAACCTCCTCGTGCGCGTACTGCTCGGCCTGCCGGTGCGCGACGTGAACTGCGCCTTCAAGCTGCTGCGGCGGAAGGCGCTCAGCGGCATCGCGCTCGAGGCCGAGGGCGCGATGGTCTCGGCGGAGCTCCTCGCTCGGCTGCAGTCGCGTGGCGCCCGGATCGTGGAGGTCGCCGTTGATCACTTCCCACGCCGCCACGGCACGCCGAGCGGCGCCCGGCCGCGGGTGATCGCGCGCGCCTTCGTGGAGCTCGCGCGCCTCTACCGTCGGGTCAGGGCCGGCAGCTGAGCGATGCGGAAGGCGACGAAGTCGCGGCTTCGTCCGGTCTCGACGAAGCGGCCGTCGGCCGCGAGGGTGGCGGCGTCGCGCTCGGCGGCGACCACCCGCGTGCCGGGAGGCAGCTCGGCCAGCGCCTCGACGTCGTCGGAGGTCGCCACGTCGCGGTCGAGGTAGTACACGAACCGTGCCCGTGTCCCCTCGTGTTTCAGGCGAAAGCCGATCACGGGCGTATCGGCCGGACCGAGGGCGGGCGCGAGCGCCAGGACGGCCTCGCCGGTGCCGGCGGGATGGAGCGCGCCCGGCCAGACGAGGACGGCGAGCCACGCGAGCCCGGCGAGGACGCCGATGGCGGGCGCGAGCCGGGCACCGAGCCACGGCGCGACGGCGAGCGCCGCCCACAGGGCGAGCGCGGGATGGAGGAGCATCAGGTAGCGAGGCGAATGCTTGCCGGCGAGCAGGAGGACGCCGTACGCCACCGCCGTCCACACGACGAGAAGGCGGACCGCAAGGCCCCGCTCGCCCGCGCGCCAGGTTCGCCAGCCCCCGATCGCCGCCAGCGGGAGCCACGGGAGCGTCGTGATGCAAAGGACGCGCACGTAGGTGGCGAGCGGCGGGTGGGCGCCCATCTTCTCCTCCACGTCGTAGAGGTAGCCGCGGACGAAGGCGCCGTCCCAGTGCGCGAGCTCGTAGACGTGCCACGGCAGCACGGCGACGAGGAAGGCGAGGCCGGCGGCGGCGAGCGCGCGCGGCCGCGGTCGTGATCCCGCAGGCGTCGCGAGCCAGAGCGCCGGAAGGATGGCCGCGGCCACGAGCGCCAGCGCGCCCTTGGCGAGGAAGGCGACGCCGAACCAGGCTCCCGCCCGCCAGAGACCCGTCCCGCCGTGCTCCCACGCCCGCACCGCGGCGAGGAGCCCGAGGAGGGCGGCGAGGAGCATCGTCGGATCGAGGAGCAGCGTGTTCGCGAACCGGACGAAGCCGGGCGTGAGGGCGAGGATGGCGCCCGCGGCGACGCCGACGCGCGGTCCGGCGAGAAACGCGCCGAGCCGCGCGAGCGCGAGGCAGGAGAGCACGCCCGGCACGGCGCCGACGAGCCGTGCGCTCCAGGTGGCGGCGCCGAACGTCGCGAAGGAGAGCGCGGTGAGCCAGACGACGAGCGGCGGCTTGTCGAAGAACGGCTCTCCGCCGAGGTAGAGCGTGCCCCAGTCTCCGCGGCGCAGCATCGCCTTGGCGAGGGCTGCGTAGATCACGGGGTCGCCGGTGAGGTCGCCCGCGGCGAGGCGCCCCGCGAGCAACGCCGTCGCCAGGGCCGCGAGTGCGAAGAGGGGGCCGAGTCGAAGGCCGGCGCCGGCGGGTGCACGCCTCAAGGCTCTCGTCCTCCTCAGGGCGCGCCGGGGCCATCCGCGTCCGCCCGGCGGACGGCGAGCAGCACGCTGCGCCGGTCGCTGTAGAGTGGGAGGAGGCGGCGGCCGCCGAGACGGCGAAGCTCCCGGAGGCGCGTCGGCGCCGCGACCAGGTAGAGGGGCGCGGGGTCGCGGAGGAGTGAGTGCAGGGCCGCGACGGGCCACAGCGTGGCGCTCGGGGCGAGACGCGCGTGCTCGGCGCGCACGTAGTTGCTGGTGAGCTCCCCGCCCGTGTCGCTGAGAAGTGGGACGGGGCGGCCGAGGTAGAAGGCGAGGCCGGGCTCGAAGGTCTCGAAGGCGACGACGCGCGCCGTCGGGTCGATGTGGCTGGCGAGCGCGCGCGCGGAGCGGGCCTCCGCGTAGGGCGTGAGCGGCCCGAGGAGCGTCAGGCCGAGCCCGGGTGCGAAGCAGGCGGCGCATGCGACGGCCGCCAGCGGCCGTCGGGGGCTCGTCAACGCCGCCAGCATTCCCCACCCGAGAAGAAGGAGACCGCAAGCGGCGAGCACGCGCGGCGTGAGGACGAAGAACTCCTGGCCCTCGATGTGCGGCGCGGCGATGGCCGCCGCGACGGCCACGAGGCCCGCGAGCAGGGCCGACCGGCCCGCAGCGGAGATGACGGCCGCGATGCGGGCGGGCGCCGCCGCAACGCCGATCGCCGCGAGGAGCGCCAGCGGCACGACGGCAGGGAGCACGTATTGCGCCCGCTTGGAGGCGGAGATGCTGAAGAGGAGCACGATGACCGCCGCCGCCCGCGCCGCAAAGCCGATGGCCGGCGCCTCCGGCCCGCCCTGCCGCCAGAGGCGGACGAGCGGTCCGGCCGAAGCGGCGAGCACGACCGTCCACGCGCCGAGCGCCCAGGGCAGGACGGTGGCGTAGAAGTAGACCGGCCCCGCGCGATGAAAGCGCGCCGGGGAGAGGAAGCGCAGGACGGTCTCGTCGACCAGGGCGTAGCGCAGGAAGCCGGGCTCGCGCGTCCCGGCGGCGACGAGCCACGGCACGACCGGGAGCGCCCCGGCGAGGATCGCGAGCGCGAGCGGCCCGGCGCGCGCGCGACTCGCGCCGCGGGGCAGGGCGCCACGCGCAGCCGCCCAGGCGAGCAATGGGACGGCGACGCCGACCGGGCCCTTGGTGAGCGCGGCGAGACCCATGGCGAGACCGGCCGCGGGCCACCAGCGCGCCGGCGGGCCATCGAGCCGGCCGCGCACGAGGCAGTAGAGCGCGGCGGTGACGAGCGCGGTGAGTGGTACGTCGAAGATCGCAAGTCTCCCGAAGACGAGCATGATCGGCGCCGTCGCCACGACGACGGCGGCCACCAGCGCCCGCGGGCGCCCGATCAGCGCCGCGCCGAGGGCCGCGGTCAGGGCGACCGTTGCGACCGCCCCGAGGGCCGCGGGCAGGCGCGCCGCCGTCTCGCCGACGCCGAGCAGCCGGAAGGCGCCCGCGACGAGCCAGAAGAACAGCACGGGCTTGTCGAGGTAGGGAAGCCCGTTGAAGTGCGGCACCGTCCAGTCACCGCCGGCCAGCATCTCGCGCGCGACCTCGGCGTTCCGCCCCTCGTCCGGGTCGAAGAGCGGCCAGGCACCGAGGCGCCAGGCGAAGAGGAGGACGAGGAGAGCCGGCCCGCCGAGGCGCGCGACCGTGCCGGCGAGGGGCTGGCCGATACGTGCGGGCTGCACCCTCAGGGCGTCACTTGCAGGTCACCGCGCTGCCGAGACCGTTGAACGTGCACGCCGGCCCCGGAGCGCCGGGGAACGCCGCCTCGCCGCACTGGCCCGTCCGCGCCGCCGGCGAGTCGATGACGAAGGTGGCTGAGAGCGGCAGGCCGTTCGGTGGCGCGGCGTACGAGCCGTTCCGTCCGACGGCCGCGAGCCGGATGACGGACGGTGTGGAGGCCACACTCTTCACGATGACCTTGATGATGCCCTGGATGCCGCCGAGACCGTTCTTGTACTGCCAGGCCGTGTGCGACGCGTTCACCTTCCATCCCGTCTGCGTCGCGTAGTTGTACGCGCCGCCCGGGATGAGAGCGTCGACGACGTTCTGGCCCGTCGAGTCGGCGACCAGGATCCGGACGCCCTTGGTCGCGGGATCGAGCGGCGGTGAGAAGGGATAGGCGAGCGTGATCTGCCCCTGGAGCTTCAGCCGGTCGTCGCCGGGGGGCGGGGTCACGTGGGACAGCCTCAGCTTCGCATCGGACACCGCGGTGCCGTTCGTGCACGGATCGCAGGCGTCGCCGAGCCCGTCACCGTCGCCATCGGCCTGATCCGCGTTCGCGTCCTGCGGGCAGTTGTCGCTCGTGTCGCACACCCCGTCGCCGTCTGCGTCGGGACAGGGCGGCAGCGTCGTGGTGGTCGTCGAGGTCGTGGTCGGCGGCGCGGTCGTGGTCGTGCTCGTGGTGGTCGTCGGCGGCGCGGTGGTGGTGGTCGTCGTCGACGTGGTCGTGGTTGGCGGCGCCGTGGTCGTGGACGTCGTGGTGCTCGTGGTCGAGGTCGACGTGCTGGTGGTCGTCGTGGTGGAGGTTGTGGTGGTGGTCGACGTGGTGGTGGTCGAGGTCAACGTGGTGGTGCTCGTGGTGGTCGTCGTGGTGGAGGTTGTGGTGGTAGTCGACGTTGTCGTGGTGCTCGTGGTCGTCGTGGTGAAGGTTGTGGTGGTAGTCGACGTTGTGGTGGTGGTGGTCGTCGTCGTAGTCGTCGTAGTCGTCGTTGTCGTGGTAGTCGTCGTCGTGGTCGTGGTGGTCGTGATGCTCGTCGTCGTGACCGGCGTCTTCGTGATGGTGAACGTGTCGAAGGTGTTGCCGAACTCATCGATGGCGTTCACCGTGAGCGTCGTGTCGAGCGAGAGGCGCACCGAGGTGTAGGAGAAGGTCGCGAAGCTGCAGAAGTTCGTGCCCGACGGACCGTTGGTGCAGTCGTTCGCGAGCCAGTAGCAGATGGTCTTGCTGCCTAAGAACGGCTGGCGGTAGGGCTGCCCGTTGCCGTCGATCTGGGCGCGGCCATCGAGCGTGGCACCGCCGCCGCCCGTCATGATGTAGGTGGTACCGAGACCGTCCTGACCCGATGAGCCGTTGGTCAGGTAGTCGTCGATGTACTTCGTCCGCTCGTAGATGTGGTCGTGTCCGTCGAACACGATGTCGACGCCGTACTGCTCGAAGAGCGGCCCCCACTGGTTGCGGACGTTCGGGTCGCTGCCGATCGAGGCGAGCCCGCTCGCGCACGAGTAGGGCGTCTGGTGCAGGAAGACGAACTTCCACTTCCGGGTCGTCGCCGCCAGGTCGCTCGCCAGCCAGGCGCGCTGCGTCGCGTTGGTGGGCGCGTTGGCGTCGAGCACGATGAAGTGGGCGTCGCCGTCGTCGAACGAGTAGTAGCGCTCCTGCTCGGTGCCGTTGCGCGGCACGGCGAACATCTTGATCTCAACCGAGTTCGCCCAGTTCGAGGCGCCGACATTGTTCACGTCGTGGTTGCCGAGCGTCGGGAAGAAGGTGACGCGCTTCATCGGGTTCGTGTAGTAAGCGAGCGCGTTGCTGTCCCAGTCGGACTGCGTGCCGTTCTGGTAGGCGTTGTCGCCGACCGTGACGATCATCTGCGGGTCGGCCGCGTCCTGGAGGTTGGAGACCGACTGCTCGTGGCTGCTGGCCTGGCCCCAGTCGCCGATCACCGTGAAGAAGAGGTCGGTCGGGTCGCTCGGGTCCTTCAGGGTCGTGAAGTAGGGACCCGACGCACCGGTGTCCTGCACGGTGAGGCCGTTGACCTTCAGGCGATAGTAGTACCGCGTGCCCGAGAAGAGACCACTCAGGCCGACGATGTGACAGGTGCCGGCCGAGCCGATCTCGCAGCTGCCCGCCTGTGCCACCGTCCGGCTGAAGCCGAGAGCAGGCGTGGGGCCGTACTCGACGGTGCTGTCGCCCGCGGTGTCCGTCCACCAGGCGATCGTCATGGTGCTGGTGAGCGCGTCCGGGTTCTCGATGATGGGACCGCGCGTGATCGTGACGGCCGAGGCTCGGCCCGAGACGACGAGCGCTGCGGCGAGCACGAGAAGGGTCTTCGCTCTTATCAAGCAGTCTCCCTCGAGAGGCCGGAGCCGGACATGAACGGATGTGCGCCGCTGGGGCGCGCGACCATACACCGGCGACCCGAGGGGAGGGAAGGCGAAAGGCGCACGCGGACGCATGACAGCGTGAAGGGCGCAAACCGGTCGCCGGCCAGCCAGTGCCGTGGGCCGATCGGCGTTGCGTCTTTTCCGCAAGCATGTCGGTCACCTGCGTGATCTTCCCGACGCAGCGTGCTGGCGTCACGTCCGGCGCCGTGACCGACCTTGCGCCGAGCCTCGCAGCGGCCTAATTTCCCGCGAGCCGGATCGGAGCTTCGAGCGACGCCCGCCGAGCCGGCGATGTGAGCAGACGAGCCGCGTGGCCATGGCGAAGCGGACGGAACGATCGGCCGAGCTTCAGGAGCCGCGGGTTCGTCGCGACCCCCACCGGGCGCCCGCCGCCCCCGATCCGCTGGAGACGCTCGCCCGTGACTGGGCGAACGACGCGCTGGCGGGCGCGGAGCTCTATCGGACGGTGGCGGAGACGGCGACGGACGCGATCGTCACGATCGACGAGAACAGCACGATCCTCTTTGCCAACCGGGCGGTCGAGCGGACTTTCGGCTACGCGCGAGAGGCGCTCATCGGACAGCCCTTGACGATCCTCATGCCCGAGGATCTGCGCCGGTGCCATCGCGACGCGATGCAGCGCTACCTCCGGACGGCCAGGAGGCAGGTCCCGTGGGAGGCCTTCGAGGTGCCCGGCCTGCACAAGGAGGGGCGCCCCATCCCGCTCGAGGTCTCGCTCGGCCACTTCACCCAGGGCGGCCGGCACTTCTTCACCGGCATCATGCGGGACCTGACCGCGCGCAAGCGGAGCGAGCGGCGCCTGGTCGTGCAGCATGCGGCGACGCGCATCCTGGCCGAGGCGGCGACGCTCGGCGACGCGACTCCACGCCTCCTCCAAGCCATCGCCGAGACGCTCGGATGGCAGGCGGGCGCGATCTGGACGGTCGACCGGCCGCGGCAGGCGCTCCGCTGCGTCGAGGTGTGGCACGCCCCCTCCGCTGCCGTGCGCGAGTTCGAGGCGATGTCGCGGCGCATCACACTGGCGCAGGGGGAGGGACTCCCGGGGCGCGTCTGGGCCACCGGCGAACCAGCCTGGGTCTGCGACGTCGCGGATGACGCCAACTTTCCGCGCGCGGCCACGGCACGCAGGGAGGGATTGCACGGCGCCTTCGCCTTCCCGATCCGGCTCGCAGGCGAGGTGCTCGGCGTCGTCGAGTTCTTCAGCCGCGAGATCGAGCAGCCCGACCCCGAGCTCCTGCAGATGACCGAGGCGATCGGCAGCCAGATCGGCCAGTTCATGGAGCGCCGGCGGGCGGAGGAGGCAGCGCGCGAGAGCCACGCGCTCGTGCAGGCGGTCATCGAGGGCGCGACCGACGCGGTCTTCGTGAAGGACGTCGAGGGACGCTATCTGATGATCAACTCGGCGGGCGCCGCAGCGCTCGGGCGGACCGTCGACGACGTCATCGGGAAGGACGACACCCAGCTGCTGCCCCCCGCGACGGCCGCCGCGCTCCAGGCCGACGACCGCACCGTCGTGACCTCGGGGAGCACCCGGACGTTCGAGGACGTCATCACCACCGCCGCCGGCGCGCGCACCTATCTCACCACCAAGGGCCCGTACCGCGACCCCGCCGGCAACGTCGTCGGCGTCATCGGCATCGGGCGGGACATCACCGAGCGGAGCGACCTCCTCGCCCGCGAGCAGGCGGCGCGGGCGGCGGCGGAGGCCGCCGAGCGGCGCGCCGCGTTCCTCGCCGAGGGAGAGCGGCTCCTGGCCTCCTCGCTCGACTTCGAGACGACGCTCTCGACCCTCGCGCGCCTGGCCGTGCCCGAGCTGGCCGACTGGTGCTCGGTGGACGTGCTCGAGGCCGACGGCTCCGTCCGGCGGATCACGGTGGCGCACGCGGATCCGGCGAAGGCGGAGATCGCACGCCAGCTCGAGGTGTATCCACCCGACCCGGCCGGCCGTCATCCCCGGACGCGCGTCCTACGCACCGGCCGCGCCGAGCTGATCCCCGAGATCACGGAGGCCGGCCTGGCGGGGGCGGCGGGCAACCCGGAGCACTTCGAAGTCATGCGTCAGCTCGGCTACCGCTCGTGCATGATCGTGCCGCTCGTCGCACGCGGGCGGTCGCT
>VBKF01000143.1:25759-41035 GCA_005888095.1 Deltaproteobacteria bacterium
GGACCTGGCGCTCGCCCAGGAGCTGGCCGCACGCGCCGCGCTGGCCGTCGACAATGCACGCCTCTACCGCGAGGCGCAGGAAGCGCTCGCGCAGGCCGAGCGCGCCAACCGCGCCAAGGACGAGTTCCTGGCCACGGTCTCGCACGAGCTGCGCACGCCGCTCGCGGCGGTGCTCCTGTGGACGCGGCTCATGGCCCGCGGCTCGCTCGATGACGCGAAGAAGGCGCGAGCCCTCGAGCTGATCGAGCGGAACGCGAAGCTCCAGGCGCAGCTCGTCGAGGATCTGCTCGACGTCTCGCGCATCATCAGCGGCAAGCTCCGCGTGGAGGTCCGGCCGATGGACCTCGCGGCCGCGGTGGACGCGGCGCTCGATGCGATCCGCCCCGCCGCCGACGCCAAGGCCATCCGCATCGAATCGTCCCTCGACCCGGCGGCGGCGTTCGTGGCGGGAGACCCGGCGCGGCTCCAGCAGGTGGTGTGGAACCTCCTGTCCAACGCCATCAAGTTCACGCCCAAGGGCGGATGCGTCGACGTCCGCCTCCGGCGGGCCGAGTCGCACGTCGAGCTCACCGTGAGCGATACGGGCGAGGGCATCAGCGCGGACTTCCTGCCGTACGTCTTCGAGCGGTTCCGACAGGCCGACAGCACGACCACGCGAGCGCACTCCGGCCTCGGCCTCGGGCTGGGGATCGTGCGCCACCTCGTGGAGCTGCACGGCGGGACGGTTCGGGCAGAGAGCGCCGGCCCCGGCCACGGCGCGACCTTCACCGTCTGCCTGCCTCTGCCGGCGGTGCGCGGGGCCTACGCGTGTCCCGAGCCGGCGGCCGCGGCCGAGGTCGTGCTCGACGAGCTCCCCGCGCTCGACGGTGTCCGCGTGCTCGTGGTCGACGATGAGCCGGATGCGCGCACGGCGCTGGCGCTGATCCTGCAGCAGCGGCAGGCGACCGTCACGGCCGTGGGCTCGGTCGCCGAGGCGATCGACGTGTTCGAGCACGAGCCGCCCGACGTGCTCCTGAGCGACATCGCGATGCCCGGCGAGGACGGGCTCACGCTCATTCGTCGCGTGCGCGGCCTGCCCCGCGGGCGCGGCGGGGGCGTGCCCGCGGCGGCGCTCACGGCCTACGCCTCGCGCGATGACCGCACGCGGGTGCTGCTCGCGGGATACCAGACGTATCTGATGAAGCCGGTCGATCCGGCCGAGCTGCTGGCGGTGATCGCCAACCTCGCCGGCCGGACCGGGACGGCCTGAGCGCGGTATGACGAGGACCCTGCGCACCGAGACGGCCGACGGGGTCCGTTCGATCGTCCTCTGCCGAGCCGGCGAGTACAACACGATCACGCCGGAGCTGCGCGACGAGCTGGCGCAGGCGATCGACGAGGCCGACGCCGACCGCGACGTCCACGTCATCCTGCTGCGCGCGGAGGGTCCGGCGTTCTGCGCCGGGTATGGGCTCGACTGGGCGATCGAGGCCGAGGCCGGGGAGCGCGCCGCCGCGCAGGCGGGATCGAGGCGCGTCTGGGACTCGGTTGCCGACCTGCAGATGATGGGCCGCTTCGTCGAGACCTACCTGAAGCTCTGGTACGCGCGGAAGCCGACGATCGCTGCCGTGCAGGGCTGGTGCATCGGCGGGGGCACGGACATGGTCCTCTGCGCCGACCTGATCGTCGCCGGCGAGGGCGCTCGCTTCGGGTATCCACCGTCTCGCGTCTGGGGTACACCGACCACCGCGATGTGGGTCTACCGGCTAGGGTTCGAGCGCGCGAAGCGCTACCTGCTGACGGGCGACGAGATCCCGGCGCGCAAGGCGGCCGAGATCGGACTCGTCCTCGAGGTGGTGCCCGACGCCGACCTCCAGGCGCATGCCTTCGCGCTCGCGCGCCGCATGGCGCAGGTGCCGGTGAGCCAGCTGGTCATGCTGAAGCTGCTCGTCAACCAGACGGCCGAGAACATGGGCCTCGCCGCGAGCCGGACGCTGGGCACGCTCTTCGACGGCGTCGCCCGCCACACGCAAGAGGGGCTCGACTTCGTCCGGCGCGCCGGGGAGGTGGGCTTCCGCCAAGCCGTGCGCGAGCGCGACGACCCGTTCGGCGACTACGGCAGCCGCAAGCGGTAGTCTGCCGCGGATGGCGCGGCGCGCGATCCTCGGCGATCTCTACCACCTTCTGCTGACGGCCTCATGGCCGCGGCTCCTGGGACTGCTGGCGCTCGCCTACGTCGCGGCAAACGCGCTCTTCGCGCTCGGCTACCTGCTCGAGCCCGGCGCGCTCGAGAATGCGCGGCCCGGGTCGTTCGCCGACGCCTTCTTCTTCAGCGTGCAGACCATGGCGACGATCGGCTACGGACGGATGGTGCCGCGGACGTTCCTGGCGAACGCCCTCGTCACGCTGGAGACCCTGACGGGACTCCTGGCGCTCGCCATGGTCACGGGCCTCGTCTTCGCGAAGTTCTCACGCCCGACGGCGCGCGTGCTCTTCAGCCGCGTGGCCGTCATCGGTCGCCGGGATGGTGCCCGCGCGTTCATGTTCCGCATGGCGAACGAGCGCGGCAACAACATCGCCGAGGCGCAGGTGCACGTGGCGCTCGCGCGCCAGGAAGTCACCGCGGAAGGCGAATCCGTCCGCCGCTTCCACGACCTCGAGCTCTCGCGGCGCCTGAATCCCATCTTCCCCAACACCTGGACGGTGATCCATCCGATCACGGAGGTGAGTCCCTTGCACGGCGCGACGGCGGACTCGCTCGCGACAAGCGAGGCGCGGATCGTCGTCTCGGTGATCGGCCTCGACGAGAGCTACGCACAGACCGTGCACGCGCGCCATTCGTACGCGGTGCAGGACATCGTCTGGAACGCCCGGTTCGCCGACGTCGTCGTGCGCGAGCCGGGCGGCGAGGTGCACATCGACTACGCGCGCTTCCACGATGTCGTGCCGGCGGATCGGGCGACGTCAGTGCGCCGCTCGGGCGCACCTTGACGCGCCCGCCGGTCTTGCGTCGGTGCTTCCGCGCGGCTACTTCACGGCGAACATGAGCCCGTCGATCGCGACCACGCTCTCGGACGTCAGCTTGCCGGACGTCGACGGGCGCGAGGTCCGGCTCGGGTCGTTCTGGGAGTCCGGGCCGGCGGTCCTCGTCTTCTTGCGGCACTACGGCTGAATCTTCTGCCGCGAGCACGTCGCGCAGTTGCGCGCGCACGAGGAGGCTTCCGCGCCGCGGGCGCCCGCCTGGCGGCGGTCGGGCTCGGCGAGCGCGAGTACGCGCGCGCGTTCCGCGAGGAGACGGGGATCGCGTTCCCGCTCCTGATCGACGCGGAGCGCCGGGCGTACCAGGCGGCCGGGCTGCGGAAGGCGTCGCTGGTCCACCTGCTCCGGCGGGACAACGCGACGGCAAGGACGCGTGCGCGCCAGGCCGGGCATCGCCAGCACCGTCTCGGCCAGAACCCGTTTCAGCTCGGCGGCAGCTTCGTGTTCGCTCCGGGTAACCTCGTCCGCTTCGCGCACGTGAGCGCGACCTTCGGCGACAACGCCGCTCCGGACGCGCTGCTGGCGGCGGTGCGGGGCGGGTAGGTCTCGGGTGTAATGACGCACGTAGGGCCACAATGAGTCACCCGTCGAGGTCCAGCCGCGTCGAGTAGACCTCCGGACAAGGGGTCGAAGGCGGCTTCACCCGCTGCCTCGCGATCGGTCAGTCCCTTGCCTGCCTTGCGTTGGCACCGGAACGGTACACACCAACCGACCGCCGGAGTGGAACGTCGTGATTCCGTGGAGGGCTCGCTCGCCGCAGGTACGGACGCGGCCGCTCATCGATGTCGACGAGGCCGTGGCGGCGCCAGCCGATGGCGGCAAGCCAGGTGCGCGGGCGGACAACCGGCGGCGCGCCGGGCGCGGTCGCGACCGCCTGGCGCCAACCGTCGAACCACAGCGCCGACGAGCAGGGGTCCAGCCCGCGTTCTCCCTCGCAGTGCTTCCAGCGATTCCGAAGCACATAAACGATCGCGTGGCGCACTGCCCGCGGGGTGGTGAGTGCCCGGGCGTGATAGCGATCCCCCCACACGGCCCCGTGCCGGCCGAGCGCACGGTTCACCGCGCGTGCCACGCGGATGGCGAGACCCCGGACGCCGCGGCCGAGCGCCCGGCGCTCATCGGCCTCGACGAGGAGATGGAGATGATCGTCCTGCACGCTGAAGTGGAGGAGGCGGAAGTCGGCGCCGGAGGAAGCGGCGAGGGCGCGGCGGACGGACGGGAACACCCGGTCGGCGCGCAGGCAGCGGACGGCCGGCCCCGTGCGGAGCGTCACGTGCACGGGATGCGCCGCGCAGTGCGTGGGGCGCGCAACGTGCGGAACGCCGGGGCGGCGGCCCGGGGCGGGCTTGCGACCGGCGCCTGCGCGATGTCCTCCCCAGGAGCGCGGGGCGGGGAAGGACAGCTGGTGCAAGAGGTGCGCCATCTTGAATCGGCGGTTATGTTAGCAGTCTACCTACCATGTGTCAAGCCCCGTCACGGCGTCCTTCAGATCGACGAGATCAACCTGCAGCGCCCGCCGGTTCGGCTCGTCGCTTCGCGTTGACTCGAGGCCGGCGTTCTCTGGCGGCGCCTCGCGAACGATCTCGCACGTTGCGGGTCTTGCCGTCACGGGCCACTCTTCTTACCTGCGCCCTGACGGTGTCTTGGAGGTCCCGCGAAATCCCAAACGCCGCTACAGGCCCCTGGAGGGCGCCCTGTGGCCATTCTCTTCCCGCTGAAGTCGCGCCTGCGCCGCCGCTCGGACCCGTCGCATCGGCCCGCGCCGTGCGTTAGCATCCGGGTCCCATGGACGCGCCCCCCCGCTCCAATGCCCCGCCGCTCATCCAGATCCGCGACGTCTCGCGCCGCTACGTCCGCGGCGTGGACGAGGTGCATGCGCTCGAGCACGTCTCGCTGGACATCCCGGCCGGGCACTTCGTCGGCTTCATGGGACCGTCGGGCTCCGGGAAGTCGACGCTCCTGAACCTCGTCTCCGGGATCGACCGGCCGAGCGAGGGGGACGTCCTGGTGGCGGGCCAGCGGCTGAACGATCTCTCCGAGGACGAGCTGGCGCGATGGCGCGCGCGCCATGTCGGGCTGATCTTCCAGTTCTTCAACCTGATCCCGGTGCTGTCCGCGCGGGACAACGTCGCGCTGCCGCTGCTCCTCACCAAGCTCGACAAGGCCGAGCGCGTCCGGCGCGCCGACACGGCGCTCCGCGTCGTCGGCCTCGAGGAGCGGCTCGACCACTACCCGCGCACGCTGTCGGGCGGCGAGCAGCAGCGGGTGGCGATCGCGCGCGCGATCGTCACCGACCCCGACCTGATCGTGGCCGACGAGCCAACCGGGGACCTCGACGCGCGCAACGCCGAGGCGATCCTGGACCTGCTGCGCCAGCTCCGGCAGCACTTCGGCAAGACGGTGGTGATGGTCACGCACGACCCGCGCGCGCTCCGCTTCGTCGATGACGCGTATCACCTCGACAAGGGCGTGCTGCTCGAGGGCGAGGACGCGGTGCGTGCCCGGGAAGCGATCCGGGTGTCGGCGGGCGCCGGGGGAGCACGGGCACCGCGGTGAAGTACGCCCGTCTCGTCCTCGCCAACCTCGGGCGCAACAAGCTGCGCACGGCGCTCACCGGCGGCGCGATCATGCTGGCGGTGCTGCTCGTCTGCGTGCTGCTCACCATGCCGGCGGGGCTCGATGCCTTCCTCAACAACATCGCCAGCAACACGCGCATCTCGGTGCACAACAAGGCGGGCCTCGTCTACGCCATGCCGTACGCCTTCACGCGCAAGGTGCGGCAGATCGACGGGGTGGCCGCGGCCTGCGCGTTCGTGTGGTTCGGCGGCGCGTTCGAGGAGGCGGGGCGGGTGACGTTCCCGAACTTCGCGGTCGAGGTCGAGCACGTCGGCGCGGTCTATCCCGACTACGACGTCCCCGCGCAGCAGCTCGCCGACTTCCAGCGCTACCGCGACGGCGCCATCGTGGGTCGCCAGACGATGCGCCGGTACGGCTGGAAGATCGGCGACCGCGTGACCCTGCGCAGCACCGTGTGGCCGGTGAACCTCGACTTCCGCATCGTGGGCGAGATCCCGAACGAGCGCTCCCCGCTCCTCTGGATGAACCGCAACTACCTCGACGAGGCGCTGAAGGCCCAGGGCCGTCCCGGCCTCGGCATCACCACCCTCATCTGGGTGCGGGCCGCCGACCCGGATCGCGTGAACGCCATCATGCGGGCGGTGGACGAGCTGTCCCGCAACAGCGACGCCGAGACCGCCTCGGAGACCGAGAAGAGCTTCTTCTCGAGCTTCTTCGGCTCCCTCAAGGGGTTCGTGACCATCATCCTCGTCGTGACCGGCCTGGTCGCCCTCTGCATCGTGTTCATCGCCGCCAACACGGCCTCCATGGGGGTGCGCGAGCGGGCGGGGGAGCTGGCGGTCCTGAAGGCGATCGGCTTCGGCCGGCGAGTGATCTTCGGCACGCTGCTCGCGGAGGCCACCGTGCTGTCGATGGTGGCGGGCCTCGGCGGCGTATTGCTGACGATCGCCCTGACCGACGCGCTCCATACCTTCGCGGGCTGGAACCCGTCGCTCGGCCCGCTCGGCGCCTTCATCGTGACGGCGTCGGTCATCGTCCAGGGCGTCTTCCTCTCGCTCTTCGTCGGCATGCTGGCCGGCGTCGTGCCGGCCTTCGGCGCGGCGCGGAAGCCCGTGGTCGCGACCCTGCACGAGGTCTTCTAGGCATGCCGCTCCCGCTCTCCTACAGCCTGCGCAACGTACGGGCGCGGCGCGGCCGGACGCTCATGACCGCAGGCGTGATCGCGCTCGTCGTGGTCGCGTGCAGCCTTTTTATGGGGCTCATCTCGAGCCTCAAGCACACGCTCGTCTCGACCGGCGATCCGCGCAACATCGTCGTCATGCGCAAGGGCTCGGACAACGACGGGTCGAGCCAGCTCACGCTCGAGGCCTACCAGGCGATCCGCTTCTTCGACGGCATCGCGCGCGACGCGCACGACGAACCGCTCGCCTCGCCGGAGCTGGTGGTGCAGCCCTTCTTCCGCACCCGCGAGGGAGGGCGCGAGAACGTCCTCGTGCGCGGGGTCGAGCCGGTGGCGCTCGCCGTGCACGACAACGTGCGCCTCGTGGAGGGCCGGATGCTCATGCCGAGCTCCGGCGAGGCGATCGTCGGACGCGGGGTGGTCGGCCGCTACGCCGGCGCCGCGCTCGGCGATCAGCTCGAGTTCGGGCGCGGGCGCTGGCACGTGGTCGGCGTCTTCGACGCGGGCGGGTCGTCGTTCGAGAGCGAGGTGTGGGTGGACGTGCGCGAGCTCGCCAACGACGCCAAGCGGCCGTTTCCGTACTCCGCGGTCCGCATCCGCGTGGCGACGCCGGAGCAGATCGAGCCGCTCATCCGCCGGATCGAGGACGACCCGCGCTTCGCCCTCGGGGCCGAGCGCGAGACCGCGTACTACGCCAAGCAGTCGGAGTCGGCCAACACGCTCTACGTGCTGGTGGTCGGGATCGCGGTGCTCGCCGGCATCGGCGCGGGGTTCGGGGCGGCCAACAACATGTATGCGGCCGTGCAGGCGCGTACGGCCGAGATCGGCACGCTGCGCGCCCTCGGCTTCTCGCGTGCCGCGATCCTGACGTCGTTCCAGGTCGAGGCGCTGGCGGTGGCCGGGCTGGGGTTCGTGCTCGGCGCGGTCTGTGCGCTCGTGCTGTCGGCGTGCCTGCGCGTGCTCCTCGGCGGCATCGGCTTCGGTGCCGCCACCTTCACCATCAATGTGATCACGCTGAACGTGAGCGCGGCCGATCTCGTGGCCGCGCTCGTGCTGGCGCTCGTGATCGGGACGGCAGGCGGATTCGGGCCTGCCTGGCGTGCCGCCCGCTTGCGTCCGATCGAGGCCTTGCGCAAGGCGTAGGGAAGACCGTGGCGACCAACCCGCAGGACGAGAAGCTGCGTGCCGAGCTCGCCTCGCTGCGTCTCGACCGCGGGCCGGCGGCGGCGCCGGTGAAGCCACGCCGCCAGCGCCGCCGGGTACTGCCCGTGGTGATCGCGGTCGCGCTGCTCGCGGCCCTCGCCGCCTGGATCCTGCTCGCCGGACGCGCCGTGCCGGTGACGGTGGTGTACGCAACCCTGGCCGCGTCCGGACAGGCCGGCCCGGCGCCCGTCCTCTCGGGCTCGGGCTACATCGTCACCGGGGACCGCTACGTGTCGATCGGCGTGCGCGTGCCCGGGCGGATCGAGCGCTACTTCGTCGAGGAGGGCCAAAGGGTGCACCGCGGCGACGCGCTCGTGCAGCTTGACGACCGGGACTACCGGTCGGCGGTGACGCGCACCGAGGCGCAGCTCGCGGTGGCGCGCGCGAACCTGGACCTCGCGGAGGCCGAGCTGCGACGCAACCGGGCGCTGCGCCGCAACGGCGTCGTGTCGGCGCAGGAGCTCGACGTGCAGGAGAACAAGGCGAGCGTGGCACGCGCGACGGTGGCGCAGCTCGAAGCCGAGCTGGCGCAGGCGCGCGTCAACCTGGAGTACACCGTCCTCCGCGCGCCGACCGACGGCGTGATCCTGGCGAAGCTGAAGGAGGTGGGGGAGATCGCCGTCCCGGGCGGCTTCGCCGGCTCGGGCGACCTGGTACGCATGGCCAACCTGACCGACATCCGCGCCGAGGTGGACGTGAACGAGGCGGATTTGAACCGCATCCACCTGGGCCAGCGCGCCCAGGTCACGCCCGACGCCTATCCCGACGCGCGCTACCCGGCCGCGGTCGTGAAGCTCTACCCGCAGGTCGACCGGCAGAAGGGCACGCTCAAGGTCGAGGTGCACGTGCTCGAGCCCGACGCGCGGCTGCTGCCCGACATGAGCGCGCGCATCACGTTCCTGGCGGACCCGGCCCCGGCGGCGGAAGCGGAGCGGCCCGCGGTGCTCGTGCCCGCGGCTGCGCTCCGTCGCGACGCCGCCGGGAACACCTTCGTGTGGGTGGTGCGCGACGGTCGGGCGCGGCAGGCACCCGTCGAGACGGCGGGCGAGGTGGGCGATCGCATCCGCATCGCGAAGGGGCTCAGCGGTGGCGAGGCGATCGTGGTCGGCACGCCGCCGGCGCGTGACGGGGCGCGGGTGAGAATCGCCGATCCGGGGGCGTAGGGCTCCTTGGGACGCCTCCGCGCGGCGCGGTGAGAACCGCGACGCGTCCGCTAGCCTCTGGGCGTGGACGCCGAACGCCTGCCCTGGGTTTGGAATTACGACATTGGCGAAGATCGGTTCCGCCGAGTGCTCGCGGACGAGCATACGATCGGAGTCTCGACCAACGGTGGGCGGCCGTACGGCTTCTCGAGTACGCCCCGTACGCGGAGCGCACGCCGCTGCCGCTCGGCGAGCCCGTCTCGACGGTGCGCGAGGTGCTCCGGTCCTTCGCCCGGGCTCGTCCTCGATGGCGAGGCGCCGCCGGCCATCCCCGAGGACGGGGCGCGGGCGGTGCGCATCGCCGAGGCCTGCCACCGCTCGGCGGGGAGCGCCGCGCCGGTCACAGTCAGCGGGCTAGACGGCTGACCGTGCTCCGCAGGCGAACGGTTTACGGCGGGTGTCATCGGGGATCCGCAGGGCGGGGCAGAGCGCGGGGCGTTGCTCGCTGCGTCGTGACAGAAGCGCGGTCTTTGAGATAAACGACCGCCAATATCGTTCGGGTCCCTTGCGCATCTCTATGGGGACACCTGATTGGAGGCTTGGACGATGACGCGCCGGGAATGGTCGTGGTGCCACGCCGCCGGGACGTTCGCCTCGAGCCCCGCCCGCGCCTCGTCGGCGAAGGCGAGATCACGGGCGGAGAAGGAGAAGTCCATGGGCCGGCGGCTTACTACGAGAGGGCGGCGGTGGGCCAACACGACATCCCGGCCGGCCGCATGGCGCCTCAAGGGGTCGAGTCGCTCTGTCCGGCCGCCCCGTGCTCACGTCTAGATCCCGCGCCGGGACACGCCGAACCTTGACCGAGCCGTTGTCCATATGGAACTGGGGACAGCGATGAAGACTATCAGACTGCTGGCTACCGTGTGGCTCGTCGGCTTCACGGTCGGTTGCGCGTCGATCTCCTACAAGCCGTCGCTGTCGCTCGGCACGAGCCCGTCGTCCGTGCACGCGCGCGTCCAGATGAACGAACTCGTCGACGCGAGCCCGCCCGACGAGAAGGAGAAGAAGTTTGCCGGCTTCGCCGCGACCGAGCCCGGGACGCTCGCCGGCGACCTCGCGACGGAAGTGACGAACGCCCTCCTCACCGACTTCAACAACAACCAGGTGTTCGACACGATCCAGAAGCGTATGAACGACGCGGGTAAGCTGGCGGCGCGGGCCGATACGCGCTAGCTAGACGGCTGACCGTGCTCCGGAGGAATCACCTTCACACCCTTGCCGTTACGCCGCGCCCCGGCTTGCGCTTGACGTTCGTCCACCTCCGGCGGCTTGCCGCTGACGGAGCGTGAAACTCATCGACCACGTTCTCCCGGTCGAACTCCGCCGTCAGGCGAGCGAGTTCGTCCGCGGAGCGGGCAGCGCGGAGCCGCTTGTTGCTCGGATGGTCCTGTCGAAGGGCCACTCGCTCGGCGCGACCGGCGTCGCCGGCATCTTCGAGGTCACGTCGCATCTCCGTGGCTCCGCCGGCGAGCGGCAGGTCGAGGGCGCCAAGGTCGGGCTCTCGCACGTGATCGGCCTCGGCTCGGCGTGCACGATCAACGTGCTCGGGCTGTAAGCCGGTCGGTGATTCCGACGACCTCTGACCGTGTCGCGCAACGAGTCGTTTCGCTACGCTACGCGTGAAACCTCAGAGGGGGCCTCCTACCACCTCACTACGGGGGGGTCGGACAGCAGCCCGCCCCCTTCTCCTCATTCGTCCGCAGGTCGAGGATCGCACCATCCGGGGGAAGTCCTCCAAGGTCGATCGGCGTACGCCCGCAGGAAGTCACACCCGTACAGAGCACCTGGCCGGCGGGCGGCACCCTGCAATTCACGAGATCGTCCCACGACTTGCTCAGCTGCGTCTCGGCCTTGCATTCGGGCGGAATGCTCGCGCACTGGATGTGGCTTGCGCTGCCGATGTACGTTGGGGCCGTGCACCCACCGATCAACTGATCCTGGCAGTCATAGAAGTTGACTTGCGCGTCGCCGGAGGCCTGGCAGCCACAGTCCGTCGGATTGGTCGGGTCACAGCCGCACCGCTGCGAGGTCTGCTCCACGGCCCTCGCCCACTTGATGCCCGATGTTCCGACGACGGGATGACAATTTCCGTCCGCCAGGTCACACGAGGCGCAGGGGCCACACGCGACGGGGTCACAGGTGTGGCCACCGGGCTGACACTGCTCGCACGGCCCACAGGTGAGGTTGACGCACCGCCCGCTCTGGCAGTTGGTGCAGGAGGCACACCCCGAATCGTCGCTGCACCCGCAGCTGCAGTCGGACAGGCATGCCTGTTGGAGGACGTTGATGCAGGGAGCATTGGCGTCAGAAGCCGCGGGATCGCATTGCTCGCAACCCTCGACCGCGCCGTCGCCGCACACGGACGGTGCGCAGCTCGCGGAGCCGGACGTCCCCTTGCAAACCTGGCAGGGGGGGCAGGCCGTCTCGTTGGGCTTGCAGGAGCCGCCCCGGCAAGTGGCCGAAAGAATGATCTCCAGCGCCGGAAGGGCGCCTGTGCAACGCGGCGCCATGGCTTGGCTCGAACAGTCCACGCCATCATTGTTGCTGCCCCGGCAGAACCCGTAGAAGCAGTGACCGTCGATGGAGCAGACAGTCCCCGTTTCGCACGGCAGACCTTGTGGGTCGGGCGGACAGGTCGGGGGAGTGCGAAAGACTATCACGCATTTCAAGAGCGCTTGTGCCATGCAGGCAGCATACAGGGGTGGCACTTCTATGATGGCATGACAGGCGGCAATGGCCGCCGCGCACTGCCCGCTTTGACTGGCCCTGCAGGCCAGGAGACTCCAGAAATCGATGCAGCTGGCCCCGGGGATGAGCGGGGCCTGGGACAGCGGGCTGACCCCGTCGGGGCCCACGGGCCGGGTACTCCCATCTGGAGCGATGTGAAGACCGCCTCCCTGGTTGAACACGGAGGAGCTTCCATCCGGCAATACGATGGTTATGAACGCGACGTGCCGGGCCGCGTCGTACGTTATGCCTCCTCCGGTGACCGATGAGCCCGAGAGCGGCACCGTGATCCCACCGTCGGCACACTCGGAGGCCGTGCCTATCTCGTAGCCCAGGCTGAGCGCGTGGTTCAGAGTGGACAGCCATCCCTCTGCCTCCGCCCGCGCTTGGAGATCCGTAGACGACAGCGAGCTGCACGCGCTGAGATTACAAAGGCACGAGGCGGCGCCGGTGCCCGACGCACCGGAATCGCACGGCGCCTGCAGCGTTGGAGCCGTCGGGCACTTGCGGGCACCCCTGTCGGCACATCGCATCATGTCGTCCGGAAGGTCTGTCAGCTTGCCTATGCGTGCGTGGCGGAGCGTACCGCGGAGAAGGCGGGTACCTGCGAGCGCGAGTCCTCGCAGGCACGGACTGTCCTGAGGTGTTCCGGTCCCGTAGATCGTCGCCAAAACCTGCTTCACCGTTGGGATCGGGTTGCAGGCGGCTGAGAGAACGTCGCAGAAGCGAGCGCTCTTGGAGAGGTCACAGGCGCCGAGGGGGCTTCCGTGCGCGGTGCAATGGAGCATCGCCGCCGCGGAGGTCGCAGCACAGCGCTCCGGATTCCTCGAGGTCAGCTCTTCAAGCGAACACTGAGGGAAGCCGCTTGCGTCCCCGGGGCCGAAGTATAGGACAGCCAGAATGGTGGTGGCTGCAATCGACGGCGCGCGCACGGAGCACCTCCTGTGGGCAGTGCTGCCCGCCCGACGTGATGTCGTAGACCTTGCGGGCCGGACGTCCGGTCTGGGCGTGTTCGGTACATTCGATCAGCCCGGCGCGCTCGAGCCGGTCCAAGGTCCGGTACAACTGGCCGTAGTTGAGACACCGGAAGTCGCCGTAGAGCGCGACGACGTCGATCTTGAGTTGATAGGCGTGAACGCCGTTTGTGCGTGCGGAGAGGAGTCCGAGGATCGCGTATTGCACGGCGTCCGTTCCCACGCGAAGTGCCCCCTGGTCGGTTGCGGCCGATGAGCCTCGCACGAGGGACGGGACGTCGTCAACAAAAAATGGCTCGTTCCGTACACGCCGCGCCGGGCCAGCGTTCTCGCAGCCTCCCAGGGAGACGGAGCTCGGTTGATCAGTGCCGCCGCTGGCGTGCGAGACGTTGCACGCCTCGTACCCAAGCGCGGCTCAAGTGACCTCGTGCTCGATGGACTTGCCCCGGACGGGCGTGAGCGACCGGGCGAATCGAGCAGGCCCGCGCCTCGAGGGGCGAGGGCGGTGGATCACCCTGAAGGGCGCACGTCGACCGGTACGATGGTCGCGATCTTCTCGAGGTGCGCGCAATCCTTTGGGTTGCGCGTGTACAGGGGGAGCCGCGCCGACACGGCCGTGGCGGCGATGAGGAGGTCCGCCATCCTTCCGACCGAGGTGTCCACGAGCCCGCGGGCGTGCCGGCGCTCAGCCACGAGGGCGAGGATCCTGGTCGATCAAGGCATCGAGGTCCCGTCGCAAACGGCGAGCAGCGAGCCGAGGAGCGCCGGCGAAAGCCGCCACGGCGGTGCTGGCGGCCACGAAACGCCTGCGTCGCGCCGGTACCAGCTCTCCAACTGCTATGCCGTTCCGGGTGACGAGGAAGCTCTCGCCGCGGTCGAGCGCGCGCATCACTTCCCCGCTGTCGTTGCGCAGCTCACGCTGGGTGATCTCGCGCGCCATGGCGACCGCTCGTAACAACGGTGCTACTCGTGTCGCAATTCACGGCTTGGGGGCTCGTTGCCGCCGTCGCTGCTACACTTGCGCGGCCGTGATCAGCATCATACAGGCTCCCTGACGCCAAGCCTCGCGGCCGCAGGCGCGCCTGTAGTCCGCACGGACCGGCTGGATGCGCCGCGACCGGCGGCATGGACGCCGCGAAATCCGCCGTGATAAGGCCCGCGATGTGGTGAGGATCGTCAGCTCGCAACACGATTCCCCCCGCGGCCGCTGGACGTACAGCGAATGGCGGCCGTCCGAGCTCGCGGGTCTGGTCGAGCTCATCTGGGAGACCCGCGGCACGACCACCGAGCCGCAGGACCGGCACTACCCGCACGGGATGTTCGAGCTGCTCGTGAATCTCATGGGCAACCGCTACCGGCTCCTCCAGCCCCGGGGCGCGGGGACCTTTACGACCACGTGGCTCGTCGGCCAGCAGCTCGGCCCGATCGTGACGGCGCCGCCGGATCGGCACCACGTGCTCGGCATCCGGCTCCGGCCGGCCGGCGCGTACGCCCTCCTTGCGGCGCCGCTCGGCGTGGTGACGGGGCTCGTCGTCGAGCTCGAGGACCTCGTCGGCCCCACGGTGCGCGAACTCGTCGAGCGGTGCCGCGACGCCCCGTCGGTCGCGGCGCGATTCGACCTCGCGGCGGCATGGCTCGCTGCGCGGCTGACCGGCGCCTGTCCGATCGACCCCACGATCGCGTGGGCTGCGGCCGAGATCGAGGCGCACGAGGGCTCCGTTGCGATCGCGGAGCTTCGCAAGGAGACCGGGCTCTCGAAGACCCGCCTGGCGGCGGCGTTCCGCGAGCAGATCGGCGTCACACCGAAGGTCTATGCGCGGCTCGTCCGCTTCCGGCTGGCGCTCGCCATGCTCGAGAGCGGTGTCGCCCCGCTTGCCGACGTGGCGCTCGCGGCCGGCTACTACGACCAGCCCCACTTCAACGCGGAGTTCCGGGATTTCACGGGCCAGAGCCCGCGGGAGCTCCTGGTCGCGCGCTATCCCTCCGGCGTCCCCATCGTCCGGACGGACGAGTGAGCGCGTCGCAAAGGGCCGGGACTTTTTTCCAAGACGCCATCCTGGTGTCGCGCTATGAACGGCGCCAGGCGATCCACTGAAAGGAGACCCCCGATGACCGGCCAGGGCCAACCCCCGATTCCACTGCCGTTCCAGCTCTCGCGCATGATCACGAGCTACTGGGTGCCGCAGTCGATCCACGCCGCCGCCGAGCTCGGCATCGCCGACGCGCTCGCGGGCGGCCCGAAACGGAGCGACGAGATCGCCCGCGCGATCGACGCAAATCCCGATGCGCTGCACCGGCTCTTGCGGGCCCTCGTCGCGCTCGAGCTCTGCAGCGTAGGCGACGACGGCGCCTTCGCGCTCACACCGCTCGGCGCCTGCCTGCGGAGCGACACGAG
>VBKF01000144.1 GCA_005888095.1 Deltaproteobacteria bacterium
CGAGGTCGTCGGCTCCAATGCCTTCGGCGTCGAGGAGTTCGAGGGCCGGCGGCGGCATGCGATGGAGATCTACTTCGAGCTGGTGGCGAGCGGGAGGATCGACGTGACGCCCGTCATCACGCACCGCTTCGCGCTCGACGACTACCGCCGGGCGTTCCTCGCCTGCGCGGAGCAGGGAGCTTCGGGGGCGGTGAAGGTGCTCTTCACGTACGGCGATGGTGGAACGGGAGGCGGTCGCCACTGAGCTGGTCCGGCGGCTGCGCGCCGCCGGTCACGAGGCGTACCTCGCGGGCGGGTGCGTCCGGGACCGGCTGCTCGGCCGCGAGCCGCTCGACTACGACATCGCGACGAGCGCGCCGCCCGAGACCGTGCAGGCGCTCTTCCCACGCACCGTCCCCGTCGGCGCCCAGTTCGGCGTCGTGCTGGTCATCGCCGACGGCATGCCGGTCGAGGTCGCGACCTTCCGCTCCGACGCGGCCTACGTCGACGGGCGGCGGCCGAGCGCCGTCCACTTCGGCTCGGCGCGCGAGGACGCGCGCCGCCGCGACTTCACGATCAACGCGCTGTTCCTCGACCCGCTGACCGGCGAGGTGGTCGACTTCGTCGGCGGGCAGGCGGACCTGCGGGCCGGCATCATCCGCGCCATCGGCGATCCCCGCGCCCGGATCGCCGAGGACCGCCTCCGCATGCTGCGTGCCATCCGGCTCGCCGCCCGGCTCGACTTCACGATCGAGCCCCTGACCCTCGAGGCGATCCGCGCCGCCGCCGCCACGGTGACCGACATGGCGGCCGAGCGCATCGGGGACGAGGTCGTCAAGATCCTCACCGAAGGCGCGGCGCGCCGGGGCTTCGAGCTGCTGGCCGCGACGAGCCTCCTCACCGCGGTGCTCCCCGAGGTGGCCCGCATGCAGGGGATCGAGCAGTCGCCGGACTACCACCCCGAAGGCGACGTGTTCCGCCATACGCTGCTCGCCATCGAGCAGCTCCCCGCCGGCGTGAGCGAGACCCTCGCGCTCGGCCTTCTCCTTCACGACGTCGGCAAGCCGGTCACCGCCGCCCGTCGCGACAACCGCATCACCTTCTACGGCCACACCACGGTGGGCGCCGAGCTGGCGGTCGCGATCTGCCAGCGCCTGCGGCGCAGCCGCGCGACCTGGGAACGCGTCGCGTATCTGGTGACCAACCACCTGCGCCTCGTCGACGCCCCCGAGATGCGGCTCTCCACGTTGAAACGGCTGTTGCGGCACGAGGGGTTCGACGAGCTGCTCGCGCTCGCGCGCATGGACGCGCTCGCGTCCAACCGCGATCTCCGCTACGTCGAGTTCTGCGCGCAGCGGCGTGCCGAGCTGGCGCGCGAGGAGATCCGCCCGCCCCGGCTCCTCGGCGGGGACGACCTGATCGACCTCGGCTATCAGCCCGGGCCGCGCCTCGGGGAGATCCTGCGCGCGCTCGAGGAGGCGCAGCTCGAGGGCGAGGTCACGAGCCGGGTCGAGGCGGAGCGGTTCGTGCGCAGCCGCTTCCCGCCGTGAGCCGAGCGCCTAGCGGAGGCCCTGAAGGTAGCGGAGCAGCAGCCGGACGCCGAACCCCGTGCCGCCGCGGGGCGCGTACGGGAGGTCCTTGTCGGTGAAGGCCGGTCCGGCGATGTCGAGATGGGCCCAGCGCACCCCTTCGACGAACTCCGCCAGGAAGAGCGCGCCGATGATCGTGCCCGCGTCGCCGCCGCCCACGTTCCGGAGATCGGCCACCGGGCTCTTCAGGTCCTCGCGGTACTCGGGCACCAGAGGCAGCTGCCAGAGCGGCTCGCCGGCGGCCCGGCCGGCGGCGACCAGCTGGTCGACGAGCCGCTGGTCGTTGCCGAGCACACCGGCGTAGAGCGTGCCGAGCGCCACGCGCGCCGCCCCCGTCAGCGTCGCGAGGTCGATGACGGCATCGGGCTGCGCGCGGCAGGCGAGCGCGAGCGCGTCGGCGAGCACGAGGCGGCCCTCGGCGTCGGTGTTGAGGACCTCCACCGTCTTGCCGTTCGCGTACCGGATCACGTCGCCCGGCTTCTGGGCGCGCCCGCCCGGCAGGTTCTCGCTGGCCGGGACGTAGCCGGTCACGTCGACTGGAAGCCCGAGCTCGGCCGCGGCCGCCACGGCCCCGATGACCGTCGCGCCGCCCGCCATGTCGTACTTCATCGTCTCCATGGCCTTCGGCGGCTTGAGCGAGAGTCCTCCGGAATCGAAGGTGATGGCCTTGCCGACGAGCGCGACGCGCGCGCGCGCGTCGCTGGCGGCGTAGTGCAGCTTCACGAAGCGCGGCTCCTCGCGGCTGCCGCGCGCCACGGCGAGCAGGCCGGCCAGGTTCTCGCGTGCGATGCGCTTCTCGTCCCAGACCTCGACCTCGAGTCGCGGCACCCCGTTCGCGAGCTCCTCCGCCTGGGCGGCGAGGTAGCGCGGCGTGGCGACCGACGCGGGCTCGTTCACCAGGTCGCGCACGCGCAGCACATGCGGCACCACCGTCTCGACGCTCCGCAGAGCGGCGCGGGCCGCGGCGGCCGGTGGGATCGGATCGCCGACGAGCAGGAGGCGGTCGACCCGCCCGCGGTCGGTGCGCTCCGACTTGTAGCGGTCGAAGCGATAGCCGGCGAGCAGGAACCCTTCCGCAGCCGCCGTGATCACCTCGGCGTCGCCGGCGGGCCAGCCGAGGTGGATCGCGACCCGGCGGGCACCTTGCCGCTCGGCTTCGCGGCGGGCCCGCGCCCCGAGCCGGCGCCACACGTCGCCGCTCGCCGGTCCGCGTCCGAGCCCCATCAGCGCGATCGCTCGGTTCCGTGCCCCGTCGGCCTGATGCACCAGGGCATCGTCGGGTCGCCCGCGGAAGGCGACCGCGGCCGCGCGCCGCCGGAGGACCCTCGCCAGGGCGCGGTCGAGTCCTTGGAGCGCGCGTCCGATCTCGCCCTCGGCGGCGGGGAGGACGAGCAGGTCGGCGGCGGCCACGTCGGGCCCGCCGCGCCGGAGCTGGAGGGCGATCATGCCTTGAAGGTCTTCTTGGCGAGGTAGAAGATCGCCGCCCCGGCGCCGGCATAGGCGAGGATGCCCTCGACCAGGCCGAGCCCCGTGGTGAGGGCAAAGACCAGGGCAACGAGCGCCGTCCCGATCACGGCCACGGTCCGCTCGATGTGCTCCTCCCGGGCGCGCGCCGCTTCCACGTGCCGCGCGACCTCGGCGCCGCATGCCGGACAGCGTCCGGCGGGCTTGCGGACGAGCCGCGCCCCGCAGCCCGGACAGACGATCTTCAGGCGCAGGGGCACGCCGGCACTCTAGCGCATCCCGGCGGACAAAAACAAAAAGGGCGGGAGCTGAAACCCAGCTCCCGCCCTACCAACCGCCACCCCTCAGTCGTCGCCGCTCGCCTGCCGCAGCTCGCCGCGCTCGTCGTCCGTGCGCAAGGCGACGACGCGCTTCTCGCCCTGGCCGCGCCGCGCACGCTCCTTCCACGCGTGCAAGCCGCGCCGCACGTACTCCGAGTCGATGTCGAGCACGTCGCAGATGTTCTCGAACGAGAAGAGCCAGGTGCGATCGCGATCCTCGATCCACTCCTCCGCCTCGCGGAACAGCTGCTGGCCGCGCGTCTCCTGCGCCGCGGCCTGCTTCCGGTACACGTCCACCGCATCCTCCAGCACGGCGATCATCAGGCGCCGTTCGCCGTCGTGCTCTACCCGGCGGCGGACGCGATCGAAGTACTGGGACGGCAAGAGCGTATCGGGCTGGAACAGCCCGCCGAGCCGCTCCTCGGCCGTGTGATCACGTTCCTTCATGGCTTTCCGAGCCAATTGTAACACCGATGGTGGCGAATGGTCGTGACGGTGCGTTCCTACAACCGTGAGTTAGACGATGCCGCGGATGTCGTATTCAAGGGCGTGGGTACGGCATCCGCTGGCACCGGAGGCCGCCGGACGTCGGCGATCGTCGTGTTTTCGAAGAGATCCATCACGCGCCGCTGGCCCTCACGCCACACCCGGTTCATGCCGCAGGCGCCGAGCAGGAAGCAGTCCGGGTGCTCTCCCACGCAGACGTTGAGCGAGATCGGCCCCTCCACCGCCTCGATCACGTCCCGGAAGGTGACCCGATCGGCTGGGCGGGCGAGCACGTATCCTCCGTGCGGTCCGCGCCGCGAGCGGACGAGCCCCTTGTGGATCAGCTCGCGGACGATCTTCTCGAGAAACTGGCGCGGGACCCGCTCCCGGGCCGCGATCTCGGCGACCGAGCACGCACGGTCGCTGGTCTCCTCGTTGGCGAGGTGAATGACCGCGCGGAGCGCGTAGTCGATCTTCCGGCTCACCTGCATGATCGCCATGGCCGAACCCTCCTATGATTCCCGCTGGTCCACCCACGCCATCTGGATGCGCTCGAGCTTTCCCTCGCTGGACGCCTTCGGATCGTCGGCGAAGTCCGGCAGCGCGCACACCCAGCGGTGGAGATCGGTGAAGCGGACGGTCAGCGGGTCGACGTCGGGATGCGCCGCCGCCAGCTGCTCCGCGATGTCTTCTGCGTCTTCCCACCTGAGCGCCATGCCGACTCAGAGCTCCTCGAGGCGCCGACTCGCGAGCGCCTCTCTCAGCGACTCGTCCATGATGCGGCGGGCGAAGGGCTCGCTCGTGCGGCTGAGGGCTTCGACCGTATCGCGGATGCGAACGTAGTCCTCCCCCGCCCTGGCTGCCTCGAGCGCGCCCACCGCGGCGCCGATCTCGTCCGCTTCCCCGGGCACCAGGAGTGACCCGTGCGCGGCGAGCGACTGGCGCGTCGCGGCGAGGATGACGTCGGCCTCGACGCGCGCCTCGCGGAGCTGCCGCTGGCGGACGTCGTCCTCGGCATGGTCGATCGACTCCTCGAGCATGCGCTCCAGCTGGTCTTCGGTGAGGCCGTAGGACGGCTTCACCTCGACGGAGCGCTCGAGCCCGGTGCGCATGTCGGCAGCGGTGACGCTCAGAATCCCGTTGGCGTCGACCAGGAACGTCACCTCGAGCCGCGGCACGCCGGCAGGCAACGGCGTGACGGGGATCTTGAAGCGCGCGAGGCTGCGGTTGTCGGCCGCCAGCTCCCGCTCGCCCTGGAGCACGTGGATGTCCACCGACGTCTGGCTGTCGACCGCGGTGGTGAACGTCTCCTTGACGCTCGCCGGGATCGTCGTGTTGCGGTCGATGAGACGCGTGAACACGCCGCCCATGGTCTCGATGCCCAGCGACAGCGGCACGACGTCGAGGAGGAGCATGTCCCGCCGGCCGCCCGAGAGGATGCCGGCCTGGATACCGGCGCCCAGGGCCACGACCTCGTCCGGGTCGATGTCGACCAGCGGCGGCCGGCCGAAGATCTCGTCGATCTGGCGGCGGACGAGCGGGACGCGCGTCGAGCCGCCCACCGCGACGACCTCGCGGACGTCACGGGCCTCGACGCCCGCGTCCTTGAGCGCCTGGCGGCACGGCGTGACGGTGCGCGCGACGATGTCGCGGATCAAGCGCTCGAACTCTTCCCGGCCGATGGGGGCGCGGGCCTGGCGGCCGATCTCGGGCAGCTCGAGCGCGACCTCGGTCCGCTCGACCGCGGAGAGCTCCTGCTTGGCGCGTTCGGCGGCGGCGCGCGCCCGCGCCCGCACGGACGGCCGCGCGGCGAGCTCCGGAGGCAGCTCGGCGAGGACCACCTCGGCCAGCCGCGCGTCGAGGTCGTCGCCGCCAAGACGGGTGTCGCCGTTCGTGGCCAGCACCTCGAAGATCCCGCCGCGGAGCTTCAGGATGGAGATGTCGAAGGTGCCGCCCCCGAGGTCGTAGACCGCGATCGTCCCCTCCTCGCCCTTGTCGAGCCCGTAGGCGAGCGCCGCCGCGGTCGGCTCGTTCACGAGGCGCAGCACCTCGAGGCCTGCGAGCCGCCCGGCGTCCTTGGTCGCCTGGCGCTGGCTGTCGTTGAAGTACGCCGGCACCGTGACCACGGCCTTGCTGACGGGGCCCCCGAGCGCGTGCTCGGCCCAGCGCTTGAGCTCGCGCAGGATGAGCGCCGACACCTCGGGCGGCGTCACCTCACGGCCCTCGACCACGAAACGGACCACACCCCGGCCCCCCTCCACGAAGCGATACCGCCGGCGATCCTCGTCGCTCACGTGCTCGAAGCCGAGACCCATGAAGCGCTTCACGGAGAGGATCGCCTCGAAGGGACGATCGGGCGCGAGCTCGCGCGCCCGCCGCCCGACGACCACCTCGCCGCCGGGCAGGAAGGCGACGGCCGAAGGCAGGAGCCGCGCGCCGGTCTCGGGTTCGGCCAGCACCCGCGGGCCGTCCTCGCCGAGCACGGCCACGAGGCTGTTGGTGGTGCCGAGATCAATGCCGACGATCCGCTCCACTCACGTCTCCCAGCGCCGACTCGATGTCGCCGAGCAGCGTCCGCAGGTATGCGATCTCGGAGAGTCGCCGCTTGAGCTCGCCGAGCAAGCCGTCGCCGTTCCGCCCCGCGTACAGGTCCGCGAGGCCGTCCCTGAGCGCCCCGAGGCGGGCGGCGAGCGCATCCCGTACCCTGCTCACCTCGTCCCGCAGCTCCGAGGTCGGGCTCGTGCGCAGCTCCTCGAGCCTCTCCTGCGTCTCGAACACGTCTGCCGCGAGCGCCGGCGGCACCTCCTTGTTGTCGACGTGGAGGGGGTTGCCGTGCAGCTCGAGCCAGTATCGCCCGCGCGCCACCGGATCCCGCAGCGTGCGGTACGCCCGGTTGAGGGCCGCGCTGGCTGCCTCGCTCAGCTCGCGGGCCCGGGGGTCGGCCGTCTGGTGGCGATCGGGATGGAGGGCGCGCGACAGCGCATGGTAGCGGCCCTCGAGGTCGGCGCCGTCGAGCACTAGCTGCCGGCCGATGCCCAGCACGGCGAACAGGTCGCTGCCGGCAGGGAGCGGCTGCGGCGCCTCACAGCCGGGGCAGACGAGTCCGGTACCGATGCCGGTGCCGCACCGCCAGCATTGCCGTTCCTGCCGTTCGCTCCCGTCCATGCGTCGTCTGCCCCGGCATCTCCCGGTATCAGACCACGAACGAGGAGCCGCACCCGCAGGTGCGCTTCACGTTCGGATTCCGCAGGTTGAAGCCCGAGGACATGAGCTCGTCGGTGTAATCGAGCTCGGTCCCGTTGAGGTAGAGGAAGCTCTTGCGGTCGACGACGAGCTTGGCGCCGTCGCGCTCGAAGACTCGATCACCCTCGCGCGGGCGGTCGAGGTCCATCTTGTACGTGAGACCCGAGCAGCCGCCGCCGACCACCTTGACGCGCAGGCCCCCGTCGGGGAGACCCTTGTCCGCGACCAAGGCCTGGATCTTGCGCGCGGCCCCTTCGGTCAGCGAAACCACGGCCGGCCCTCAGCTCGCGGCCTTCGTCTCGCCCTTGGGCGCTTCGCGACGCCGCTTCCAGTCCGCGATCGCCGCCTTGATTCCGTCCTCCGCCAGCACCGAGCAGTGGATCTTGACGGGCGGCAGCGAGAGCTCCTGCACGATCTGGGTGTTCTTGATCTTCATCACCTCGTCGATCGTCTTGCCCTTGACGAGCTCGGTCACGTAGCTCGAGCTCGCGATCGCACTCCCGCATCCGAAGGTCTTGAAGCGGGCGTCCTGCACGACGCCGTCGTCGCTGATCTTGAGCTGCAGCTTCATGACGTCGCCGCACTCCGGCGCCCCCACGACGCCGGTGCCGACGTCCGGCTCGTCCTTCGCGAAGGAGCCGACGTTGCGGGGATTCGAGTAGTGATCCAGGACCTTCTCGCTGTATGCCATCACGCCCTCCGCGCTGATCGTTTCTCTCTGCTCACTCGCGCTGCCATGCGACCGACTTGAGATCGATGCCTTCCTTCGCCATCTCGTAGAGCGGTGAGAGCTCCCGCAGCCGGCGCACCTCGGCGACGACGCGCTCGGCCACGTAGTCGATCTCCTCGTCCGTGTTGAAGCGGCCGATCCCGAAGCGGATCGAGGTGTGCGCCAGCTCGTCGCCCACGCCGAGCGCCTTCAGCACGTACGACGGCTCCAGGGTGGCCGAGGTGCACGCCGACCCGGACGACACCGCGATCGGCGGCAGCGAGGCGGAGGCGGCGATCGGGTGCACGGAGCCGTTGAGTCCCATCAGGAGCGACTCCCCTTCGACGTACGCGAAGCTGAGGTTCAGGTTGCCGGGGAGGCGGTGCACCGGGTGGCCGTTCAGGTACACCTCGTCGAGCTGGGTGGAGATCAGATCCTTCAGGCGCTCGCGCAAGCGGAGCACGCGCTGCGCCTCGTCGGCCATGCTCTCCCGGCAGAGCTCGCACGCCTTGCCGAAGCCGACGATCGCCGGGACGTTGAGCGTGCCGGACCGCATCCCGCGCTCGTGCCCGCCGCCGTCGATGATGGCGGTCAGGCGCACGCGCGGGTTCTTCGAGCGGACGTAGAGCGCGCCGATGCCCTTCGGACCGTACATCTTGTGGGCCGACATCGAGAGCAGGTCGATGTGCATCGCCTCGACGTCGACCGGCAGCTTGCCGACACCCTGCGTCGCGTCGGTATGAAAGAGAACGCCCTTCTCGCGTGTGATCTTGCCGATCTCGGCGATCGGGTGGATCGTGCCCACCTCGTTGTTCGCGTACATGATCGAGACGAGCACGGTCTTGTCGGTGATCGCGCGCCGCACGTGGTCGGGGTCGACCATGCCGTAGTGGTCGACGGGCAGGTAGGTCACGGTGGCGAGGCCCTTGCGCTCGAGCGCGCGACAGGTGTCGAGCACGGCCTTGTGCTCGGTCACCGCGGTGACGACGTGGTTGCCCTTGTCCTTGTAGAACTCGACGACGCCCTTGATGGCCAGGTTGTCCGACTCGGTCGCACCGCTCGTGCAGACGATGTCCTTCGGCTTGGCGTTGATCAGCCGGGCGATCTGCTCCCGCCCCTGCTCGGCCGCCTTCTCGGCTTCCCAGCCGAACCCGTGGCTCCGGCTCGCCGCGTTGCCGAACGTCTGGGTGAAATACGGCAGCATCGCTTCCAGGACCCGCGGGTCCACCGGCGTCGTCGCGTGGTTATCCAGGTAGACGGCCTTGCTCGTCATCCGCGCTCGCCTCCAAACCGGATTATCCGGACCTGACAGGTCGACTATAGATGATGCCCCAGACCTGTCAAGGTCTGGGCGCGTCTCGGCACTCTAAGATACGCCGTTCTGAACAGCCGAAAACGCGCTCGATCGACGGAGCACCGCACCGAGAAATCGTCCGGTGTAGGAATGCTCGCACGCCGCGATCTCCTCGGGAGTGCCAGCGGCCACCAGGCGTCCGCCCCGCTCGCCGCCTTCGGGCCCCAGGTCGATGACGTGGTCCGCGCTCTTGATCACATCGAGGTTGTGCTCGATCAACAAAACCGTGTTCCCGATGTCTACGAGGCGGCCGAGGACATCGAGAAGCCTTCGGACATCGTCGAAATGCAGCCCCGTCGTCGGCTCGTCGAGCACGTAGAGCGTGCGGCCCGTCGCGCGACGGGCCAGCTCGCGCGCCAGCTTGACGCGCTGTGCCTCGCCTCCCGACAGCGTCGTGCCCGGCTGACCCAGGCGGATGTATTCGAGGCCCACCTCCCGCAGCGCGTCGAGCCGCACCCGCGCCGCGGGCACGTTGCCGAGGACGTCGAGCGCCTCGGCCACCGTCAGGTCGAGCACGTCGGCGATGCTGAGGCCCTTGAACTGCACCTCGAGCGTCTCGCGATTGTAGCGCCGCCCGCCGCACACCTCGCAGGTGACGAACACGTCGGGCAGGAAATGCATCTCGATCGGGATCATGCCCTCGCCGGCGCACGCCTCGCAGCGACCGCCCTTCACGTTGAACGAGAAGCGGCCCGGCCCGTAGCCTCGGGTGCGGGCCTCCGGCAGCTGGGCGAAGAGCTCGCGGATGGGGGCGAAGGCCCCCGTGTACGTGGCCGGGTTCGAGCGCGGGCTCCGCCCGATGGGGGCCTGGCTGATCTCGATCACCTTGTCGACCAGCTGCCAGCCGACGAGGTCGCCGTGCGCGCCGGGCTCTTCCCGCCCGCCGCCGAGGCGGCGCGCGAGCGCGCGGTGGAGGGTGTCGATGACCAGCGTGCTCTTGCCGGAGCCCGACACGCCGGTGACGCAGATCATGGTGCTGAGCGGGAAGTCGACGTCGACGTTCTGGAGGTTGTTGGCGCGCGCCCCGCGGATCCCGACGCTCCACCCGCTGCCGCGGCGCCGCTGCGCCGGGACCGGGATCTCCTCGGCGCCCGACAGGTAGCGGCCGGTGAGCGACGCCGGGTTCGCCATCACCGCCGCTGGCGGGCCCGTCGCCACCACGTGCCCGCCACCGACGCCCGCGCCGGGGCCCATGTCGACGACGTGGTCCGCGGCGAGGATCGTCTCCCGGTCGTGCTCGACCACGATCACGCTGTTGCCGAGGTCGCGCAGCTCGCGAAGCATGGCGAGGAGTCGCGCGTTGTCGCGCGGGTGGAGACCGATCGACGGCTCGTCCAGGATGTAGAGGACGCCGACCAGGCGCGAGCCGATCTGCGTGGCCAGGCGGATGCGCTGCCCCTCGCCTCCCGACAGCGTCGCGGCGCCCCGATCGAGCGTCAGGTAATCGAGCCCCACCTCGATCAGGAACCCGAGGCGCGCGATGACCTCCTTCAGGATGGGCCGCGCGATCTCGGTGTCGGCGGGGGAGAGCTTCAAGTCGCGGACGAAGGTCGCCGCGCCGGCGATCGGGAGGGCCGAGACCTCGACGATGTTGCGCCCTCCGACGCGCACGAACCGGGTCTCGCGGCGGAGCCGCGCCCCCTCGCACGCCGGGCAGGGACGGTCGGTCACCAGCCCCTCGAGCTCGTCGCGCAGCCAGGAGGAGTGTGTCTGCCGCGCGCGCCGCTCGAGCAACGCGAGAATGCCGGGGAACGGGCGCCGCACGACCTGCCGCCGCCCGTTCCGCTGCCGCACGATCTCGACCTCCTGCTCGCCCGAGCCGTCGAGCACGAGCGATCGCACCGGCGCGGGGAGCTCCGCGAAGGGCGTCTCCGGGCGGAAGCGGTACTGCGCGGCGAGCGCGGCGAGGGTCGCCTCGAAGCCGGGCAGCGCGCGCAGGGCCGCCGCGGCGAGCGCCGCTGGCAGCGGCTTCTCGGGGCGCACGACGACGAGCGCCGGATCGAAGCGGCGCTGGACCCCGAGCCCGCCGCACGCGGGGCAGGCGCCGTGCGGGCTGTTGAAGGAGAAGAAGCGTGGGGAGAGCTCGGGGTAGGAGACCCCGCACACGGGGCAGGCGTGGCGCTCGCTGAAGAGGAGCGCGCGCGGCGCGGCCGCCCCGGGCTCGCTCGCCTCGGCGACCACGATGCCGCCGCCCTCGCGGAACGCCACCGCCAGCGAGTCGGCGAGGCGCCGCTCGATCCCGGGCCGGACGACGAGGCGGTCGACCAGGACCTCGATCGTGTGGCGCTGGCCCTTGGCGAGCGCGATCTCCTCGCCGAGCTCGCGCAGCGTCCCGTCGACGCGCACGCGGACGAAGCCGCCCCGACGGAGCGCGTCGAGCTCGGCCCGGTGCTCGCCCTTGCGGTCGCGAACCACCGGCGCATAGAGAAACAGCCGCGTGTCTGCGGCCAGCGCCAGCAGGCGATCGACGACCTGCTGCACGGTCTGCGCCGCGATCTCGCGGCCGCACTGGTAGCACACCGGGTGCCCCACGCGCGCGAACAGGAGCCGCAGGTAGTCGGCGATCTCGGTCACCGTGCCGACCGTCGAGCGCGGGTTCCGTCCCACGCCCTTCTGCTCGATGGCGATCGCCGGCGAGAGGCCCTCGATGCCGTCGCAGTCCGGCTTCTCCATCTGCTCGAGGAACTGACGCGCGTATGCGGAGAGCGACTCGACGTAGCGCCGCTGCCCCTCCGCGTAGAGCGTGTCGAAGGCGAGTGAGGACTTGCCGGAGCCCGAGAGGCCGGTGATGACCACGAGGCGGTCGCGCGGGATCTCGACGTCGATGTTCTTGAGGTTGTGCGCGCGGGCGCCGCGGACGACGATGCTGCCCGCCATCGGCCCGCCGCTAGCCGCCGAGCTCGCCACGGACCGCGGCGACCGCCTGCTCGACGACCCGCTGGTACTGGGCGAGCTCCTCCGCCGTCTCGGCCTCGAAGCGCAGCACCAGGACGGGCTGCGTGTTCGAGGCGCGCACCAGGCCCCAGCCGTGCGGGAAGCGGATGCGGACCCCGTCGACGTCGACGATGTCGCGGCCCTCGGCGCGGAACCGGTCGCGCACCCGGTCGGCGACCGCGAACTTGCGGTCGTCGGGGCAGTCGACGCGGATCTCGGGCGTGCTGTACGCGCGAGGGAGGTCGGCCAGGAGCTGCGCCACCGTGCGTCCGGTGCGACCGAGGATCTCGAGGAGCCGGGCGCCGGCGTAGATGCCGTCGTCGTACCCGAAGTAGCGCTCCTTGAAGAACATGTGGCCGCTCATCTCGCCGCCCAGGAGCGCCCCGGTCTCGCGCATCTTCGCCTTCAGGAGCGAGTGGCCCGCCTTCCACATGATCCCCCGGCCGCCGTGCGCCGCAATGTCGTCGTACAGGCGCTGCGAGCCCTTGACCTCCGAGACGACGACGGCATGCGGGTTGCGGGCGAGCACGTCGCGCGCGTAGACGACGAGCAGCTCGTCGCCCCAGATGATGCGGCCGTCCGCGTCCACCGCCCCGATCCGATCGGCGTCGCCGTCGAACGCGATGCCGAGCTCGGCCCTCGTCTCGCCGACCCTGCGGATCAGGTGCCGCATGTTCTCCGCCACGGTCGGGTCGGGATGGTGGTTCGGGAAGCGGCCATCCATGTCGGTGAACAGCTCGGTCACGCGGGCGCCGAGCCGCCGGTAGATGGCGGGCGCCACCGGTCCAGCGGTGCCGTTGCCGGCGTCGACGACGACGTCGATCGGACGCACCAGCCGGCCCACGTTCTCGACCACGAAGTCCTGATAGACCGGCACCACCGGCCGCGCCTCGGTTGCGCCGGCGCCCTGCCGGAAGCGCCCCGCCTCGATCCGGCGCCGGAGGTCCTGGATCTGCTCGCCGTAGAGCGTCTCCTTGCCGAGGCAGACCTTGAAGCCGTTGTAGTCGGCGGCGTTGTGGCTGCCCGTCACCTGGATGCCGCCGTCCAGGTCCCAGTGGAAGAGCGAGAAGTAGAGGAGCGGCGTCGGGCAGACGCCGATGTCGACCACCGTGAGCCCGGTCGAGCGAATGCCGTCGGCCAGGGCCGCCGCGTAGCGGTCGGAGGTGAGCCGGCAGTCGCGGCCGACGCTCACCCGCCGCCTGCCCGCCTCGCCGGCGAGCGTGCCGAAGGCCCGGCCGAGCGAGGCGGCGAAGCCGGCGTCGAAGTCGCGCTCCGCCACGCCCCGGATGTCGTACTCGCGGAAGATCGCCGGATTCACTCGAGCAGCTCCACGTGGTGCCGCTCGCGAAGGTCGCGCGACAGCCACTGCTGGAAGCGCGCCTCGAGCGCCTCGTTGTAGAGCGCGTCGCGGATGGTGTCGCGCACCTCGTCGAGCGACTTGTGGCCGGCGGCGATCTCCTCCTCGGCGCGCAGGAGGTGGAAGCCGGCCACGGTCTGGACCGGCTCGCTCACCTCGCCCGGCTTCAGCCGAAAGGCCGCGTCCTCGAGCGCCTGCTCCATCTGCCCGCGGGCGAAGGTGCCGATCTCGCCCCCCTTCTCGGCGCCCGGGCCCTCCGAGAACTGGCGCGCGAGCGACGCGAAGTCGCGGCCGTCGCGCGCGAGCTGACGGACCTCCTCCGCCTTGGCGCGAACGTGGGCGATCTCCGCCTCGTCGGCGCCGGAACCGACCGAGAAGAAGATGTCGCGCACGCGCACTCGCTCGCTGGTCGCGTAGTCGGCCAGGTGGGCCTTGTAGTAGCGCTCGATCTCCTGCGGTGAGACGTTGACGCGCTGGCGGATCTCGCGGTTCACCAGCTGCGACTTCTCGATCTCGGCCTTGACGCGGGCGCGGTACGTCGTGACGGTCAGCCCCTGGGCCGCCAGCGCGTCGCGGAACCGCTCGCCGCCCATGCCGTTCCGCAGCTTGATCTCCTCGATGTAGCGGTCGATTTCCTCGTCGCGCGCCTCGATGCCCAGGGCGGCGACTTCCTTGTCGAGCAGCCGGTCGGTGATGAGCGCATCGAGCAGCCTGCCCTCCTGCAGCCGATCGGCGCCGCGCTCCTCCGCGTACCGCCTGAGCTCGAAGGCCGTGATCGGCTCGCCGTCGATGGTGGCCACGATGCGGTCGACGATCTCGCCGCGACCGGGACCGGCGACGAGGAGCGGAAGGAGCAGAGCCGCCACGCGCGCGCGGCGTGGTGACATGGCGCGGCTGGGTATCATGCGGCCGAGAGCCTCTGCAACAGCGCGCGCACCTCCGCGATGGTCCCGTCGTGGTCCGTCGCCTCGGGGGCGATGGCGAGCGTCGAGCCGTCGAGGAGCCGCAGGCTGCCGCGGCTCCGCCGTACGGTCTCGAGGAGCGTGTCGGTACGGACCGGCGTGGCCGCCGCGAACTCCAGGACGATCCGCTCGCCGCGCCGACGCGCGGCCACGATCCGCAGGTCCTTGAGCCAGCGCCGGAGCTCCATCAGCCGCATGAGCGTGTCGACGAGCGGCGGCACCGGGCCGTAGCGGTCGACCAGCTCCGCGGTGATCTCGTCCAGGTCCGGGACGCCGCGGATCGCCGCCAGCCGCTTGTAGAAGACCAGCCGCTGGCTGACGTCCGGAATGTAGCGGTCGGGGATGAAGGCGGGGATGCCGAGCTGGATCTCGGGCTCGACCTCGGCCTCGGCCGGCTCGCCGCGCAGCTCGCGGACCGCTTGCTCCATCATGGTGGTGTAGAGCTCGAGCCCGACGGCCGTGATGTGGCCGGACTGCTGCTTGCCGAGCAGGTTCCCGCCGCCGCGGATCTCGAGGTCGTGCGCCGCCAGGCGGAAGCCGCCCCCCAGGTCGTCGAGCTCCTGGAGCACGCGCAGCCGCTTCTGGGCGTCGGGCGTGATCAGGTGCTCGCCCGGGATGAGGAGGTAGGCGTAGGCGCGCTGGTGCGAGCGGCCGACGCGCCCGCGCAGCTGGTAGAGCTGCGCGAGGCCGAAGGTGTCGGCGCGGTTGATGATGATCGTGTTGGCGGTCGGGATGTCGAGCCCGGACTCGATGATCGCCGAGGTGACCAGCACCTTCGTCTGGCCGTGCATGAAGGCGAGCATGGTGCGCTCGAGAGCGCCCTCCTCCATCTGCCCGTGCGCCACGGCGATCGTGGCCTCGGGGACGAGCTCCGAGAGCCGGCGGGCGACCGCGTCGATGTTCTCGACCCGGTTGTGCACGAGGAAGACCTGCCCGCCACGTGCGAGCTCGCGCAGGATTGCGTCGCGGACGACGGCCTCGTCGTAGCGCGTGACGTAGGTGCGGATCGCCAGCCGGTCGAGCGGCGGCGTCTCGATCACGCTGAGATCGCGGATGCCGGAGAGGGCCATGTTGAGCGTGCGCGGGATGGGCGTCGCCGTCAGGGTCAGCACGTCGACCGTCGCGCGCAGCTGGCGGATGCGCTCCTTGTGGCGCACCCCGAAGCGATGCTCCTCGTCGACGATCAGGAGGCCGAGCCGCTGGAAGGCGACGTCCTTCTGGAGCAGCCGGTGCGTCCCGATCACGATGTCGAGGCGGCCCGTCCGCAGCCGCTCGATCGTCCGTCTGTTCTCGGCGGGCGACTGGAAGCGGGAGAGGACGTCGACGGTCGCCGGGTAGCCCTCGAGGCGGGCCTGGAAGGTCTCCAGGTGCTGCTGCGCCAGCACCGTCGTCGGCACCAGCACCGCCACCTGCTTCCCCTCGAGCACGGCGAGAAAGGCGGCCCGCATGGCCACCTCGGTCTTGCCGAAGCCGACGTCGCCGCACACCAGCCGGTCCATCGGCTTGTCGCGGGCGAGGTCGGCGAGCACGTCGTCGATCGCCCGCTGCTGGTCCGGCGTCTCCTCGAACGGGAAGCGCGCGGCGAAGTCCCGGTAGAGGCCGTCCGCCGTGCCGTACGCCGGCCGCCCGTGCGCCTCGCGTGCCGCGTAGACCTCGAGCAGCTCCCTGGCCATCGCCAGGATCGACTCGCGCGTCTTGGCCTTGACGCGCTCCCAGGAGCCGCCCCCGAGCTTGTCGAGCGGCGGCGCCGCCCCGTCGGCGCTCAGGTAGCGCTGCACCAGGTTGATGCGGTCGACCGGGACGTAGAGCCGATCGCCGCCGGCGTACTCGAGGTGGAGGTAGTCGCCCTCGGTGTCTGCGACCTGCATGTGACGGAGGCCGCGGTAGACGCCGATGCCGTGATCGACGTGGACGACGTAGTCGTCGGGCTTGAGCTCCGCGAGGGTCGAGAGGAAGTCGGCCGGGCGCGCGCGGCGCCCGCGCCGGATCTGGCGCCGCTCGCCGAAGATCTCGGCCTCGGTGACCAGCGCGAGCGCGTCGGCGGGCAGCCAGACGCCGCGCGTGAGCCCACCCACGAGCGCGAGGGGCTTTCGCCCCGGCGTCGCGACCGACTGGGGAAACGGCTCGGCGCTCGGCACCGCGTCGACGTCGTGCCCGGCGAGCAGCTCGCGGATCCGCTCGCGCTGCGCGGCGCCGGTGGCCACCACGACGAGGCGGGCGCCCTGCCGCTGCCACCCGGCCAGCTCGGCCGCGACGGCGGCGAGCGGGCCGTCGCGGGCAGCAGGGTCACGGAGTGCCAGGCCGTCGGTCGAGTAGGAGGTCGCAACCAGCGCCGCGTCGTCGAGCACGTCGATCGCTTCGGCCTCGACCCGCGGACGGCCGGCAAGCCCCTCGCGCCAGGCGGCGGGCGGCAGGTAGAGGCGCTCGGGTGGTGGGTGGAAGCGTCCCTCGCGCGCGGCGTCCGCCGCATGCGCTTCCACCTGCACCCAGCCCGCCTCGGCGGCGGCCTCGACCTCGGCCGGGGCCTGGAGCCAGAGCACGGTATCGGCCGGCAGGTAATCCGCCATGCGCCCGAGGTCGGCGTAGAAGTAGGGGAGGAGAAACTCCGTTCCCGGCAGCACGAGGCCGGTGCGCACGGCCTCGACGAGGTCGCGCCGTTCGCGCCGTGCAAGCCCGAGCTCGGCCGCCCGCTCGTCGATCGCCCGCGCCGACTCCGGCCCGAGCCGCGCGCGCCCGAATTCCGCGAGCGGCAGCAGCAGCAGCTCGTCGACCGCCCCGAGCGAGCGCTGCGAGGTCGGGTCGAAGGCACGCATGCTCTCGATCGCGTCGCCCATGAACTCCAGGCGGGCCGGCTCCCCGTAGCCGACCGGGAAGACGTCCAGGATGCCGCCCCGCAGCGCGAGGTCGCCGGGATCCTGCACCAGGGGGACGCGGTGGTAGCCCCACTCGACGAGCCGCGCGACGAGCGCGTCCGGGGTGACCGTCTCCCCCGCGACCACGTAGGTAACCGCCGCGGCGAGCTCGGCGCGCGGCAGGCAGCGCAGCCCCCACGCCTCGGCGGTCGTGACCACGACGGGCGCCGTGGTGTGGACGAGGTGGTAGAGGCCCTCGGCCCGGGCGGCCACCGTCTCGCGCGGCGGCGACAGCGGCTCGAAGGGCGGCACCTCCCAGCCGGGAAGATAGTGCACCCGCCGGGCGAGGGGCGTGGCTGCCGCCTCGTCGCCCAGGAGGAAGCGCAGGTCGGCCGCGAACGCCTCGGCCTCGGCTGCGGTCGCGGCCACGACCAGCGCGGCCCGCGGCCGGCGAGCGAGCAGCCGCGCCAGGCAGAGGGCCGGTCCGCTGCCGCGTAGCCCGGCGACGCGGACGGGTGCGGCCGCCTCGAGGGCGCGCTCCAGGCGCGCGACGAGTTCGCTCAGGGAAGACGACATGGGGCTCGGCGGGGCGGCGCGCGGCGCGGCGCGCCGCGAAGGATCCATAGCGGTGGCCTCAGAGACCGGCAAGGGCGCGCGCCTCCGCGAGCGTCGGAATCGCCCGGCGACCGCCGAGACGCGTGCACTGAAGCGCCGCGGCCGCGTTGGCGAGCCGAAGGGCCGGCTCGAGCTCGAGCCCGGCGAGCATCGCCCAGATGAAGCCGGCGTGGAAGAGATCGCCCGCGCCCGTCGTGTCGACGGTCGCGACCACATGGCCGGCGACGCCGAGCACCCGACCACGCGCGGCGAGCAGCGCGCCGGCGGAGCCGAGCGTCACGCCGACCACGGCCGCCCCGTAGCGCTCCAGGCTCTCGAGCGCGGCCTCGGGCGCCGCGGCCCCGGTCAGGGCGCGCGCGAACTCCCACGACACGATGAGGACGTCGACCAGACGGAGTAGCCGGTCGAGCTCCGCACAGGCCATGTCGATGTCGGCCACGGTCGCGACCCCGGTGGCGCGCGCCATGGCGGCCGCGGCCAGCGCGGCCTCCCCGTCGGCGCCGTCGAGGTGAAGCACGCGCGCGCCGGCGATGAGCGCGCGCGGCACCTCGCCGGGGGCGAGGGCGAGCGCCGGCGGCCGGTGCCAGAGGACGGTCCGCTCGCCGGTGCGCGCATCCACGAGGATCACGGAGAGCTGGTTCGGGTGGCCGCTCCGCACCGGGGCATGGGCGACGTCGACCCCCTCCGATGCGAGCGACGCGCGCGAGACGGCGCCGGCCTCGTCGTCGCCGAACGTGCCGAGGTACGTGGCGCGCGCGCCCCAGCGCCGGAGCGCCACCAGCGCGGTGGCGATCTGTCCGCCGGGCTCGACGGCCAGCGCCTGCAGGCGCTGCTTCGTGTCGGGCGCCGGGAAGCGCTCGACCACGCACAGGTGGTCGACCGTGTTCTGCCCGAGGCCGACGACGTCGATCTCCCGGCCTGCCGGCACGGCAACCGGGATGCGCATGCCCGCTAGCCGCGCCGCCCGCCGTCGCGCACGATCGCGTACAGCGGCACGACCAGCCGTCCCTCGTCGGGATGGTCGGTGAAGATCTCGACGGCACCCTCGACCTTGCCGGGCGGGAGGCCGTCCCGGAGCCGCAGCGTGAGACGGTACTCCTGCCCCTCCTGCACCGTGTCCAGCCGGTAGCTGACGATCCGTTGCGGCACCGAGACGGCGGTCACCGCGAGCGGGTGCGTGCCGCGGTTGCGGATGTAGAGGTCACGCTCGGTGGTCATCCCGGGGCGCGCCAGCCCGAACGTGACCTGCGGCGGCAGCACCACCACGTCGCCCTCGACGCTGCCGAAGACCGACACGGTGAGGGAGGACTGCCGCAGGCTCGTCGTGCGCAGCACGAGCTGGTCGTTGAAGCGCCCGAGCGGCATGTGCGGCTCGAGCGTGACCACGATCCGCTGTCCGGAGCCGTCGGGCAGACGCTCGAGGCGCGTGCCGAGCGCGGGGTTCGTGTGCTCGACCGCCGTCACCTCGTAGGCGGCGCCGGGCCGTCCGGACGTCACGCGGATCTCCCGCTCGGCGGCGTCGCCGCGGCGAAGCTTCCCGAGGTAGAGCGGCGACGGACTGGCGACGATATCGGTCATCACCGTACCGTCGAGCGCGAGGCCCGCGCTCGGCGCCGCAGGGTCGTTCGTGTAGACCGTCACGACCTTGGTCGTGTGGCCGACGATCCGGGCCGTGTCCAGGACGACGTTCACCCGCCCCTCGCCCCCCGGGGGGATGTCGGGTGCCGACGCCAGGCCCGCAAGACAGCCGCAGGAGGTCTTCACGTGATCGATGCGCAGCTCGGCGCGGCCCGTGTTGCGCACCCGGAACGTGTGCTCGACGCTCGTCCCCTGCTCCACCGTCCCGAAGTCGAATACCGGCTCCTCGATCACGAGCTCGGGCCCGTCGGCCGCCCGCGCCGGCATGCCGGCGAGGGCGACGACGAGGCCGATCAGGGTCAGTAGAGGCAGGTGCATTCCGCGGTCGAGCCCGGCGGGAGGCAGAAGCCGAGGCAATCTGCGTCGCTCGTGCAGCCCACGCTCGCGTTCTGACTGCACTTTCCGGGGGCACTGGGTGTGCCGCTGCACGTACCGGCACAGGCGTTGCCCGGCGCCGACGCATCGCAGCTCTCGCCGTCGTCGGTGCGGCCGTTGCCGCACGTATGGCGCAGGTTCAGCGTGTAGGCGATCGGGTTCGCCCGGAAGGTGTCGCCGCTATCGCTCACGCCGACGGCGGTGGCCTTCACGACCAGGGGCAGCGACGCGAAGGTCGTCGTTGGGAGAGGAGCGTACTCCGCCCGCAGGCACTGGATCAGCTGATTCGAGATGAACGGCAGCATCTCGATGAAGGCGACGTTGGGCGCGCCGCTGCTCGAGGTGTCCTGGGTGCTGTTGATCGGGTTCAGCCGGGCCCCGATGAAGAGCGTGTCTCGGCGGAACTGCCGGCAGGCGCGTGGGAACTGCCGCACCGTGTCGACGGACGACCGGAAGCGCCGGGCGCCGGCAATGCGGAACCTGAGCTCGATGCGTTCGAGGAGGACCGCCTGGTCGATCAGGTTGTTCTGGAGCTGGATCCAGACCCCGCACGGGTTGGCGAACGGGTTCGACGTGTCGGGGAACATGAGGGTCTGGAAGCCGTACGTGTTCCATATCCCCATCGCGAAGGCGCCCTCGGAGATGGCCCCGCTGACGTTCGGGATATCGCACTTGATGTCCCCGGCCGAGATCTCCGCCTTCCCCTTGAACCACCCGACGGCCCGGAACGACATGCCGTTGGGGTTGTTGTCTGCCCGGGCCGGCACCGCCAGCCCGAGGACGATCAGCGTCGCCACGGCGGTCCTGCCCGCCGGCCTCCATCTCGTGATCCTCATGACTCTCCTCCCGCCCCTCCAGCCCCGACGCCTGCACGCGTCAGAGTTGATCAGCCACCTGCTCAGCCGAAAGCTCCACCAGCCGCGTCCGCCCGATCGCCTCGACGCACACGAAGCGGATGCGCCCCGCGGCCGTCTTCTTGTCGGTGTGCATGGCGAGCGCCAGCGCCGGCGGCGTGACGTCGTCCGGCATCGCGGTCGGCAGTCCCGCCCGCCGGACGAGACGCTCGAGCCGCTCGACGGTCGCCGCGTCGCACAGGCCGAGCGCCCGGGACACGCGTGCCGCGGCCACCATGCCGATCGCGACCGCCTCCCCGTGCAGCAGCCTGCGGTACTCGGTGAGCATCTCGAGGGCGTGGCCCACGGTGTGCCCGAAGTTGAGCACCGCCCGCTCGCCACCCTCCTCCCGCTCGTCCGCGGCGACCACCCGAGCCTTGTGCCCGCAGCAGGCGGCGACCACGGGGACCAGGACCGCCTCCTCGAGCCCGAGCAGCGCATCGAGCCGCGCCTCCAGCGTCGCGAACAGCTCGGCGTCGCGGATCACGCCGTACTTGATCACCTCGGCGAGCCCGGCGACGAACTCCCGGCGGGGCAGGGTCCGCAGCGTGCCCACGTCGACCACCACCAGCCGGGGCTGATGGAACGCGCCGATCAGGTTCTTGCCGAGCGCGTGGTTGATCCCGGTCTTCCCGCCGATCGCGGCGTCGACCTGGGCGAGCAGCGTCGTCGGCACCTGCACCAGCGGCAGCCCCCGCAGCAACGTCGACGCGGCGAAGCCGGCGAGGTCGCCCACCACACCGCCGCCGAGCGCGATCAGCGGCGAGCGGCGCTCGATCCCGGCGTCGAGCAGGCGGTCGTAGAGCACCGCGAGCCAGGCGAGGTTCTTGTGCTCCTCGCCGTCGGGGATCTCGACCGCGACGGGAGAGAAGCCCGCCCGGCCGAGCGACGCCGCCACGGGTTCCCGGTACAGGGCTCCGACGCGCTCGCTCGTGACCAGCGCGCAGCGGCCACGGTACCCGGCCGCGGCCAGCCGCGGACCCACCTCGGCAAGGAGGCCCACGCCGATCACGATCGGGTAGGCGCGCGCACCGAGGTCGACGTGCACCTCGTGCGCGGCTGCCTCGACCCTCATGGACGCTCCGGCGGCCACGCCTGGCTCACCGTCCCGCCACGAGGGCCTGCACCCGCTCCGCAACCTGCTCGACGGTGAGGCCGGAGGTGTCGACCGTGTGCGTGGCGAGCGCGTAGGCCGGCGCGCGCTCGGCGAGCAGCGTCCGGATGCGCGCGAGCCGGTCCCCGTTGTGGCCGACCAGGAGCGGGCGGCTCGAGACGTCGCCCACCCGGCGGGCGATCTCCTCGGGCGAGGCGGTCAGGCAGACCACCGGCCCCGCTGCCGCCAGGCGGCGGTGGTTCTCGGCGTCGACCAGCGTGCCGCCCCCGGTGGCGATGATCGCGTCGGGGACGGCGCACGCTTCCTCGACCGCATGGCGCTCGAGCGCCCGGAAATGCGCCTCGCCGTCGGTGGCGAAGATCTGCGCGACGGAGCGCCGAGCCGCGGCCTCGATGAGCCCGTCGGTGTCGACGAACGGGCGGCCGAGCCGGCGCGCGAGCAGCCGGCCGACCTCGGTCTTCCCGGTCGCCATGAAGCCGGTCAGGATGAGACGGGCCACGGCTAGAAGCGCCTCACCTGCTCGAGGTACCCGTCGAGGTTGCGACGGATCTCGGCCAGCGAATCGCCCCCGAACTTCTCGACGAAGGCGTCGGCGACCACGAACGCCACCACCGCCTCGGCGATCACCGCGGCGGCCGGCACGGCGACCACGTCCGACCGCTCGATCGCAGCCTTCGCCTCGTCCTTGGTGTCGATGTCCACCGAGTGCAACGGGCTCATCAGGGTCGAGAGCGGCTTGAAGGCGGTGCGCACGACCAGCGGCTCACCGCTCGACATGCCGCCCTCGGTCCCGCCCGCGTTGTTCGTGCGGCGCAGGAAGCGGTTCGCGACCTCGTCGAAGTAGATCTCGTCGTGCACCTTCGAGCCCGGACGGCGAGCGGTCTCGAAGCCGAGGCCGATCTCCACGCCCTTCGCGGCCTGCACGCTCATGAGCGCGTGCGCGAGCCGGCCGTCGAGCTTCCGGTCCCACTGGGCATGGCTGCCGAGCCCGGGCGGCAGGCCGGTGACCACCGTCTCGACGACCCCGCCGAGCGTGTCGCCGCTCCGCTTGCACTCGTCGATCCGCTCGATGATGCGGCGCTCGGCCTCCGGGTCGGCCATGCGGACGGCCGATGCCTCGGCCCGCTCGGCGATCTGTTCGACCGCCAGCGCGCCGTGATTCGCGGAGATGCCGCCGATCTCGGCCACCCAGCCGTGAACCCGGATGCCGAAGGGCTCGAGCAGACACTTCGCGAGCCCGCCGACGGCGACGCGCGCCGCCGTCTCGCGCGCGCTCGCGCGCTCGAGGACGTTGCGCACGTCGCGGTGGTTGTACTTGAGCGCGCCGGCGAGGTCGGCGTGGCCCGGCCGCGGGCGCGTCACCGCCATCCCCGGGTCGCGATCCTCGGCCCGCGGCGACATCTTCTTCTCCCAGTTCACCCAGTCGCGGTTCTCGATCCAGAGGGTGATCGGCGAGCCCAGCGACTCGCCCCAGCGCACCCCCGACCGCAGCTCCGCCTGGTCGCGCTCGATCTTCATCCGGCCGCCACGACCGTAACCGCCCATGCGCCGGGCCAGGTCTCGATTGATCGCCTCGACGTCGATGGGCACCCCGGCCGGGAAGCCCTCGACGATGGCGGTCAGACCGGGCCCGTGCGACTCCCCGGCGGTGAAGTAGCGGAGTGCCATCCGTGCCTCACCCGCCCTGCCGCCGCTCCTCCCACAGGCGCTCGGCAGGGGGCAGCTGGACCGCTCCCGGCGACACGACCTTCGGCGTGAGGAAGACGAGCAGCTCCTCGTGGTGGTGGCTCCGGAGGAGGCGCTTGAAGAGCCAGCCGAGGGCCGGAATGCGGCGCAGGTAGGGCAGGCCCGACTCGGCGTCGTTGGACGTGTTGCGGTAGATGCCGCCGAGCACGACCGTCTCGCCGTCCTTGATCAGGACGTTCGAGTTCGCCTCGCGGCTCACCTCGTTCGGGATGTTGTCGACCGTGTGCGTGAAGTCGGGCTGGCTCGACTTGGCGTAGATGCTCATCAGCACGAAGCCGTCCTGGGACACCTGCGGCGTGACGACGAGCGTGATGCCGGTGTTGATCTTCTCCGTCGCGGTGCTCGCCGACCCCGCCGCGCCGCCCGTGCCGGTGTTGATGACGGTGCCGGTCGAGGGGAGTTTGACACGGAGAATCGTGAGACTCTGAATCGTCGCCGCCACGTTGTTCATCGTGATGACGCGCGGGCGGCTGACGACCTTACCCTTGCCCTGCTCCTCGAGAGCGGTCAAGCGGGCGGTCAGGGCCTGCGAGCCGTCGAGCGAGCCGAGCGCCAGGTCGAGCGCCGAGCCGTTGTTCGCGCCGAAGCCCGAGCCGAAGTTGCCGGGGATCGGGAAGTCGGCCAGGAAGGGCAGCCCGCGCGCCGGGGCGCCGTTGAGCCCCCCGGTGGGTGAGCCGGTTCCCAGCCCCGAGCCCCCCAGGCCGACCGTGCCGGGGAAGTTGAGGCCGGTCGGGTTGCCGGTCTGCGGCCCGGCGTTGAACCGATAGCCCCACTGCACGCCGAGCCCGCGGGCGAAGTCCTCCGTGGCCTCGACGATGTTGGCCTCGATCAGCACCTGCGGGCTCTGCGTGTCGAGCTGCTGGATCAGCTCGCCCGCGTCCTGGAGGCCGTGCGGGATGTCGCGCACGATGATCGTGTTCGTCCGGTCGTCGAAGGTGACGCTGCCGCGCTCGCTGAGCACGCCCTTCACCTTGTCGACGAGCGCGTCGTCGGCGCGGGCGTAGTTGACCTTGACGTACTTGACGCGCAGGGGCTCGAGCTCCCGCTCCGCCTCCTGGGCGGCCCGCAACGCCTCGCGCTCCTCCTTGAGCCGCGCCACGGTCGAGATGCGCACGACGTTCCCCTGGCGGCTCATCTCGAGC
>VBKF01000145.1 GCA_005888095.1 Deltaproteobacteria bacterium
CTCGCCCTTCACGTCCACGGTGATCTTCTTCCTCGCCCTTCACGTCCACGGTGATCTTCTTCGAGAGGTCGCCCGCGGCCACGGCCTTGGTCACGTCGGCGATGTTCCGCACCTGGGCCGTCAGGTTGCCGGCCATGAAGTTCACGCTGTCGGTGAGATCCTTCCACGTCCCGGCGACCCCGCGCACGTCGGCCTGCCCGCCGAGCTTGCCCTCGGTGCCGACCTCGCGCGCGACGCGCGTCACCTCGGAGGCGAAGGAGCGGAGCTGATCGACCATCGTGTTGATGGTGTTCTTGAGCTCCAGGATCTCGCCCTTGACGTCGACCGTGATCTTCTTCGAGAGGTCGCCGGTGGCGACGGCCGTGGTCACCTCGGCGATGTTGCGCACCTGGCCGGTCAGGTTGCCGGCCATGAAGTTCACGCTGTCGGTCAGGTCCTTCCAGGTGCCGGCGACGCCCTTGACGTCGGCTTGGCCGCCGAGCTTCCCCTCGGTGCCGACCTCGCGCGCGACGCGCGTCACCTCGGAGGCGAAGGAGCGGAGCTGATCGACCATCGTGTTGATGGTGTTCTTGAGCTCGAGGATCTCGCCCTTGACGTCGACCGTGATCTTCTTCGAGAGGTCGCCGGTGGCGACGGCCGTGGTCACCTCGGCGATGTTGCGCACCTGGCCGGTCAGGTTGCCGGCCATGAAGTTCACGCTGTCGGTCAGGTCCTTCCAGGTGCCCGCGACGCCCTTGACGTCGGCCTGCCCGCCGAGCTTCCCCTCGGTGCCGACCTCGCGGGCGACGCGCGTCACCTCGGACGCGAACGACCGCAGCTGGTCGACCATGAGGTTCACCGTCTTCGCGGTCCGCAGGAACTCTCCCTCGAGCGGCCGCTCGTCGATGTCGAGCGCCATGGCCTGCGAGAGATCGCCCTTGGCGACCGCGCCGATGACGCGGGCCATCTCGCTCGTCGGATGCACGAGATCGCCGATCAGCGCGTTGACGGAGCCGAGCGAGGCGGCCCACGCGCCGCTGAAGCCGCCGAGCGACGCCCGGTGGGTGATCTTGCCTTCCTTGCCGACGACCTTGCTCAGGCGCTCGAGCTCGCGGGCCATCTTCTCGTTGAGCTCGATGACGTCGTTGAAGGCATCCGCGATCCTGCCCGCGATGCCCGTCCACTCCACGGGCAAGCGGACCGCGAAGTTGCCCTTCTTGAAAGCAGTCAACACGGAGAGCAGGATCTTATCGTCGAGGCGGTCGAGCGCTCCGTCGGCAGGACGCGGGCCGACCACGAGGGGCGCTGGACCCGTCATCATGGATGGTGCCTTGCGCGGGGATTCGCGCGAAATCGACGACCCAGTCCCTCTCATGGCCCCCCCTCCCCCGAGCCGGGCGGTGACATCCCTCGAAGGCACCGCTCCGGCCGCTCGACCCGTTCGGGTCGGCGAGGCGTGCAGATGCCGTGCCCGCCGGAATCCTCGGACGAGCGCCTCGAGGTGTCCGATGGCGGCAGAGAGCACTGGAAAAGCAGAAGCTTGCCGCCCGCCGGCCAGCGACTCCCCCATTACCGGAGGCGAAACTCCCGATTATTAGGGTCACTATCTCACCCTCTTTCGCCACGATTGCCACGCATTGGGGGAAAAGGAGCAGTGGGGAGCCGGCCGCGCGGGCGGCTTTTCGACCCTCGACGCCGTGAAGGTATGGAGTTCGGCCCGCGGCGCGGTTCCTCGGTGAACCGAGGTTGTTCGTCGATGAACGGATTGAGCCCCGCGACGCCTACGGCGCGCCGCTCCTGCCGGTCACGACCCACGCGGCCGACGCCATGCGCACGCCCGCCGGCGTGTGGAAGGGTGCGAGCGCGGCTCGCACCGCCGCGGCCACGGCGGGTCGCACGGCTGGGTCGGCCTCGCGGAGGGCCGCGCCCGTCGGCCCCATCTGGAGGACGAACTCGACGGCCTGGTCGAGGGCGCCGCCACCGATGGTGAGCGTCTCGCGGAGATCCTCGAGGCGCACGTCGGCGAAGCCCGCCCGCGAGAGAATGCCACGGACGCGCTCGGGATCGCCGAGCGAGAAGGGGCCCGGGGCGTCGGGCGCCGGCGGTGGGGGCAGGGTGAGGTGTCGCGCGGCGGCCGCGAGCGGGACGGCGAGCCACGGGTTCTCACGGAGCGCCTGCCAGCAGATGAAGGCGAGCCGTCCGCCGGGACCGAGCGCCGAGCGGAGGTTCGTGAACGCCGCCGCGGCATCGGCGAAGAACATGACGCCGAACCGCGAGTAGAGGACGTCGAACTCGCCGCGGGCGAAGCGATGGGTCTGGGCGTCGGCGTTCTCGAAGCCGACGTTCCGGAGGCGCGCCTCCCGCGCCGCCTCGGCGGCGCGCGCGACCATCCCCCCGGAGACGTCGACGCCGAGGACGCGACCTTCGGGTCCGACCCGCCGCCCGAGCTCGAGCGTCGTATCGCCACAGCCGCAGCCGACGTCGAGCACGCGCTCGCCCGCGACGATGCGCGCCCGATCCATCGTGCGGCGGCCGAGGGGCTCGAGCTGCGCATCGAGCAGCCTCTGGAACGCGATCCACTTCGGGCCCGCCGTCTCGTTCCAGTATTTGATCTGCTCGGCGTTCGGGCCCGCGGGCTCCAGGGTGGCCATCGGGCCGACACTTATCCCGAAAACCTCGGTTCCGCGCCAGCGGGGGACGGCCTGTCGTCATTGTCAAGTCCGGGAGCACACGCGCGGTGCGAGCATCAGCCGCCGGTCTCCGGTATCAAGAAGACATATCCGACGGTCTCATCGCGGCGGGATTGCTGGTGGTGTCGAACACCTTCATGACGATGGCCTGGTACGGCCATCTGCGTTTCAAGGGGCTCTCCCTGCCGGTCGCCATCCTGATGAGCTGGGGCATCGCCTTCTTCGAGTACCTCGTGCAGGTGCCCGCCAACCGGATCGGCTACCGGGTGCTCTCCGCCTATCAGCTGAAGGTCATGCAGGAGGCGATCACGCTGGTGGCCTTCGTGCTCTTCGCCGCCGTGTGGCTCGGCGAGGGCTTGACGCCGCGCTATCTGGTGTCGTTCGCACTCGTGCTCGCGGCGGTCGTGGTGGCGTTCGGCTGATACCGCAGGGACTCAGGACTCGAGCTGCAGGAACCAGCCGACGCCCCGGCTCACCTTCGCCAAGAGGTCCCGCGGTAGCGTCGCGATCAGTTGGTCGAGATCGTCCTTGTTCACCGTGGCAAGCTGCGACGCGTTCGCGACGCAGTCGCGAGCCAGGCGGGTGGCCCGTCGGGGGAGGAGTGTGTTGCCCGGTGCGCGGGCGAGCGCCCGGTTGCCGGTGAGCACACAGACGACCACCGTGGTGATCCTGCTGGCGTTCGCCTCGTCGCGTTGGAGCACGAGTGCGGGGTGGCGATAGCCGGGCTCCGAGTCGCGGGGATCGGCGAAGTCGACCCACCGGATCTGTCCGCGACGGATCACGATCGCGGCTTGCCGGTGACCCGGACGACAACCTCGGTCCGCCGCCGAAACGCCACGGCCGCCGGATCATCGCCGGGCTGCCCTGCGCGCGCGATCGCGCGATTCCACGCGTCGGTGGCGTCCGACGGCCGACGGTGGCGGGCGAGGAACTCCCGGGCGGCCGTCGCCAGCAAGCCGCTGCGCGTGAGCTTCAACGCCCTCGCACAGGCGTCGATCTCGCGGAACAGGTCGTCGGGGAGCGAGACGGCCGATTTCATGCCGCGGGTATCACTGGTATTACCATCGCTCACAAGTGCGCGGCGACCGCGGCTCGCCGGGAAGGGCCATCGACTTCCGAGGCCACCAAGGCGTGGGTGGTACCCGGCCCGAACCGTGGTAAGGGACCGGGCAGGAGGAGAGTCATGGCCAAGGCAAAGAGCTACATCCCCGAAGGACTTCGCACCGTCACCGCCCACCTGGTGGTGCCCAACGCGCTCGACGCCATCGAGTTCTACAAGAAGGCGTTCGGCGCCGAGGTGACGTCGCACCACCCCGGCCCGGCGCCGCGCAGCACCATGCACGCCACCATCCGCATCGGCGACACCGCCCTGATGCTGGCCGACGAGATGCCGCAGTCGACCGCCAAGTCGCCCGGCACCGCCAAGACCACCACCGTGTCGCTGAGCGTCTTCGTGCCGGACGTCGACGCGGTCTTCAACAAGGCAGTCGCTGCCGGCGCCAAGGTCACCATGCCGCTCGGCGATCAGTTCTGGGGCGACCGCTACGGGCAGGTGACCGATCCCTTCGGCCACGTGTGGGAGTTGGCCACGCACAAAGAGGACCTGACCCCGCAGGAGGTGGGCCAGCGCGCGGCGGCGTTCTTCCAGCAGATGGCCGCCCAGGGCCGACCGTGACGACGTGCCGCGATCGCCTGCCGGTGATCGCCGCCGTCTCGCGTCAGGCGATGGCGGCCATCCGGGTCTGAAGCAGCTCCGCGCCTGAACCGTCTGGCCGGATTCGTCCAGTGATTGTCCTTGCTGCCGTCGCTGGTACCGCGGCATGCTGACCCACATGAAGGTGGCGGCATGACGACCGATTCCCGTGGCCGGACGCTCGGCGTCCTTCTCTTCCCGGCCTTCGAGCTGCTCGACGTCTTCGGGCCGCTCCAGGCGTTCGGCAACATCCGTCTCGGCGACGACCGCTGGCGGATGGTGACGATCGCGGAGCGGGCCGGCGCGGTCGAAAGCGCGCAGGGGCCGAGGGCAGTCGCCGATGCCACACTCGGGGAGTGTCCGCCACTCGATGGCCTGCTCGTCCCGGGCGGCCTCGGAACCCGGAAGGAAGTGGCGAACGAGCCGCTCCTCGACTGGATCCGGCGACGAAGCGAGCAGGCCAGCATCGTAGCCTCGGTCTGCACCGGCGCAGCGCTGCTGGCTCGCGCCGGAGTACTCGACGGGCGGCGGGCCACCACGAACAAGTTCTCGTTCTCGTGGGTCGTCGAGCAGGGGCCGAAGGTCGAGTGGGTGCGGGAGGCGCGATGGGTCGAGGACGGGAAGTTCGCGACATCGTCCGGCGTCTCGGCCGGAATCGACTTGGCGCTCCGTTTGATCGAGAAGACGAGCGGAACCGAGGCCGCGGAGCGCGTCGCGACCGGAATGGAGTACGACTGGCACCGCGACCCGAGCTGGGATCCGTTCGCCAGCGTCTGGAAGCTCGTCTGAGGGTTGCGAGAACGCTCGCGAGGAGGAGGTGTTACCCACACCGTGAGATCGAGCCGCCTGGTCGTCGCCCTCGTCGCGATCGCCGCCACCCTCCACGCCGACCCTCCGCCCGCGCTCATCGGATCGACCGAGGACGGCCGCCTGCTGCTCTTCCAGGCCGACCGTCCGGAAGCCGCTCGCACGGTCCGCCCGAGCGGGCTCTCCGGTCGGCTCGTCGGCATCGACTCGCGCCCTGCCGACGGACACCTCTACGGCCTCACGACGAGCAACGACCTCTACCGGATCGATCCGGCGACGGGCGCGTCCACCCTCGTCAGCACTCTCACGGTGCCCTTCGACGGCGACCTCCGCTCGGGCGTCGCCTTCAACCCTCAGGCGGACCGGCTCCGCCTGGTCAGCGCCGACGGGCAGAACCTGCGCGTCAACGTCGTCCTCGGCGCAACGGCGGTCGACACGCCGCTCGCCTATGCGCCTTCGGATCGGAATGCCGGCAAGCGCCCCCGCATCGCCGGCGCCGCCTACACCAACATGGTCCGCGACGCGCCGACGACGAAGCTGTTCGAGATCGACGCGGAGCAGGACGTTCTCGTCCTCCAGGACCCGCCCAACGACGGCCTCCTCACGACCATCGGCGCCCTCGACGCCGACTTCGCTTCCCTCTCCGGATTCACGATCGTGACGGACGCCGGCGGCGCCGACCGGGCCTATGCCGCCACCGCCGGCACGCTGTACACGATCGACCTCACCACCGGGCATGCGACCCCCGTCGGACCGATCGGCGACCCCCCCGTGCCCCTCGTCTCCCTCGCCGCCGTGCCCGGCGGCCGTGCTCCGTAGACCGTGCATCCACGGGCCCGGCTCGGGCGTAGAGGAGACGGTGTGCGATCCCCCGCGCCGATCGACTATGCTAGCGAGGCCTTCGACGTGCGCCGGACTGGACACGACGAGGCGCCCTCGGCCGAGCCATCGGACGAAGTCCTGCTCGGCACGCTCGGCACCGATCCCGCTGCGCTCGGACCCCTCTACGATCGGTACGGCGGGCTCGTCTACGGGCTCGCCCGCGCCATCCTTCAGTCCGAGGAGGAGGCCGAGGACCTCACGCAGGAGATCTTCGTGATGCTCTGCCGGGGCACGACCTACGATGTGCGCCGCGGCTCCCTCGGCGCCTTCCTGACGACGCTCACGCGGTCCCGGGCCATCGATCGGCTGCGAAGCCGGGGGCGGCGGCTCCGCATCCTCCGCGCCTCCTGGCGGAGCGCGCCGCCGATCGACCTGCCCGCGGCCCCGGTCGACCGGATCGCGACGCGCGAGTGCTCCGCGCGCGTGCGCCGCGCCGTCGCCGAGCTGCCCGCCAACGAGCGCCGCGTGCTCGAGATGGTCTACTACCAGGGCCTCACGCAGGCGGAGATCGCGGCGACCCTCGACGCGCCCCTCGGGACGGTGAAGAGCTGGTGTCGGCGCGGGCTCCTCGGGCTGCGTGCGGCGCTCGCGGACCTCGTGGAGTGACGACGTGGCGTCCCCCAGCGATCCCACCGCCGAAGACCTCGCCGTCGAGTACGTGCTCGGGGAGCTCTCGCCCGAGGACGCCGCGACGTTCGAGCGCCGCGTCGCCGGGGACCCGGCCCTGGCCGAGGAGGTCCGGCGGCTCCGCGCGACGCTCGGCCTGCTCCCGTTCGCGACGGTCACCGAGCCGCCCGCCCACCTTCGCGCACGCGTGCTCGCGGCGGGCGCCGGCCACGCGTCCGCGCGGGCGACGACGCGCGCGCCCCGCCGCGTGGTCTGGAGCCGGTTTGCGGCCGCCGCCGCCGCGGTCGTCGCGCTCGCCTTCGGCTTCGACGCCTACCGCGTACGCCGTGAGCTCGGCCTCGAACGCGAGCTCACGAGGATGCTGGAGGAGCCGAACGTCGTGCGCTCGTTCGCGCTCGCGGGGAGCGGCGGGGCGTACGGCACGGTTGCCCTCGATCTCGACGCGAAGCGCGGCGCGGTCGTCCTGCGGGGCCTGCGAGCCCTGCCCACGGGCGAGCGCTACCGCCTCTGGGCCCGGGTCGGCGACCGGAGCGTCTTCTGTGGCGAGTTCGCTGCGAGTGCGGCGGGCACGATCGTCGCGCAGTTCCCCGTGCCGGTCGAATCGTACACGGCGCCGATCGCGAAGCTGTTCCTCACGAGGGAGTTGGCGCCGCGCGGCCCGACGCCCGCGGGGCCGACGGTGATGGAGAGCGCGTAGTCATCGCCGGTAGCTGAGCTCGACGAAGCCATAGTTCGCCGCGCGACCGGCGAACGTCGCGCGCACGACGTCACCGCCGAAGGCATGGCCGTAGTAGCCGCTGACCGCGAGCTGCGACAGCACGCGCACGGTCGCGGACAGGTCGACCACCTGGGCGAGATCATGCCGTCCACCCGAGGGCGCGCCGGCATAGCCGAAGATGCTGTCGTTGGTCGCGCCGCCACCGGAGTACCAGAGGTCCCGCGCGTCGCTCAGCGCGAGCCAGTGATAGTCGCAGCGGAGGCTGACATCGCGGTGCGGCGCGAGGAGGACCTGCGCGAAGGCGTCTCCCGTGTTCATGAGGTTGTAGAACGGCAGCTGCGCGTACGTCCGCGCGGTCGGGAGGAGCTGGAAGAAGCTGCGGTGATGGCCGTCGGTCGGGTCGCCGTCGCCGGAGGAGCGATCGTAGCCGACGCGTAGCCACGGCGCGGCGAACCGCGCCGGCAGCTGGTACCCGGTCTCGACCGCGTACGCCCACGCGACGTGGTCGTCGGCTCCCCAGTCGCCCGCCTGCACCGCCACCCAGCCGAGGAGGTCGAGCCGTCCCGGTCCGAGGTCGAGGACCGTGAGGCCGTGCCCGCCGGTGGTGTGGAGCGCGATCGGCGCGCGGTCCGCGGTGCGGACGGTCAGCGGTCGGTTGTCGACCTTCAGCACCGCAGCGCGGCCGTCGCGGTAGTAGAGGTAGAAGAGCCGGACGTCGGCCGGCGGGCGCTTCAACGTGACGGCCGCGCCCGCGAGCGTCAGATCGAGCTCCCGGTTGGCGCTCACCTCGAACCCGCCCCGCGTCGGCCGCGTGCCGAAGGCAGTGACATTCCACGCGGGGCGGTCCCAGGCGAGCCGTACCCCGTCGAAGCTGCGCGTCACGTGGGTGAACTCGAACGGGCCGACGAGCCGCTCGGCGATGCGCATGCGCTTCAGCGCCGCGAGCGTCGGGTCGCCGGGCACCGTCTCGAGCCCGTCGCGGTACTCGTAGCGGCCGACGGTCGCCGTCAGCCCCGCGCGACGGAGGGTCACGAAGCCGAGCTTCAGGAACGGCTCCCCCTGCGTGCGCTGCTTCGTGTTCGCGAAGTAGATCGCGCCGGGCCCGAGGTTGCCGACGGGCGGCGGTAGGCTCGCGTCGTCGGGCAGGTTTCCGAGGCGCGTGTCCTGCGCGACGAGCGTCAGCTGGGCGTGCGGCAGCACGACCGAGAGGCCGGCGCGGAGCTGGCTCGCGACGAAGGCGTAGCGGCTCGCCTCCGGTTCGGCGGCGCCCGGTCGGGGACGGAACCAGTCGACGACCTCCCCGCGCAGGCGCTCGCTGGCGATGAGCGTGACCCGGTCGCGCCAGCCGCCGCCCTCGTCGCCGCGGCCGACCGACGCGACGAGCAGGCACAGCACCATCACCCCGCCGACCGTCCGGGCCACCATTCCACGCCCATAGCGACACCCGACGGCGACTCCAAGCCCTCCGTCATCCGCCGCCGGGACCTGCGCGTAGAGAGGCCAAACACAGCCGTCCGAGCCCGGACGGGACAGGAGGTCTCGTGATGAAGCGCACGCTCTGCACTCTCGGTCTGGCGACGATGCTCGGCGGGACAGTGGTCTCGGCTCCCCCCGCATCCGCCGCCTTCGTGTCGCTCCCGTCGAGCGGCGCCCAGGTCAACGACGACGCGGCGAACTCCATCGACCCGAAACAGGACGCCGGCCTGGTCGACGTCGCGGGTGGCACCGTCGTCGCCGGCAACGTCCAGGTCCCCTGGGCGACGTTCGAGCAGAAGATCGGCGACTCCCAGCAGATCTTCGTCCGCGCTTTCAAGAAGGGCGCGTGGGTCACGCAAGGCTCCCCGGCGTCGCTCAACATCGACCCGACGGTGGAGGCCGAGGCGCCGTCGATCGACTTCGCCGGCGCGGGTCGCACGGTGCCCTGGGTCGCGTGGTACGAGCCAAACTTCCACTTCGGCGACCCGACGAATATCTTCGCGAGCCGCTTCAACGCGGGCGCGAACCGGTGGCTGCCGTCGGGCCAGGACCGGTCGGACGGCGCGCTCATCCCCTCGCTCAACATCCACACGAATCGCACGGCCGAGAATCCATCGGTTGCCGGTGGCGCCACGATTGCGGGCAACGATCCGGTTCCCTGGATCATCTGGGAGGAGAACGACGGCGCCGCCGCCGATGCCGACTCGCCGCGCCAGATCTTCGTGTCGAAGGGCGTGAAGCAGCCGGCGGCCGGGATGCCGTGCACCGGTTTCAAGCCGTCGGAGGCGAACAACGTGAACGGATTCTGCTTCCAGCAGGTCGGGCTCGAGCGCCTCGACTCGGGCCAGCCGACGCCGCGCGACGCCACGGTCGACCCGACCCTGAACATCGACCCGACGCGCGCCGGGGTCGAGCCGGACATCGCCTTCACCGGGCAGGACGACAAGGTCGTGTGGACGGTCTGGTACGAGGAGGGCGCCAGTGCGGTGCCGGGTCTGCGCAGCAACGAGATGGTGTTCGCCGCGAAGGCGGTCGCCAACGCAGCCGCCGACGGCGGGTTCCAGTGGGTCGCCGTCGGAAATGGGACCGCGGGCCAGACGAACGTCCTCGACCGCTCGGGCGCGCATCACTTCGGGCCCTGCGCCGAATCGGACGAGAGCGAGGATGCGTGCTCGCTGAACGCCGACAACTTTGCCGACGCCGAGAACCCGCGCGTCGCCGCCGGCACTCTGACTCCGGGTCAGCCGACCGTCCCGTGGGTGGTGTGGGACGAAGACATCGGCGGCGGACGGCACACGATCTTCATCTCGCGGCTCGTCGGCGGCGATCACTTCGAGCTCTTCAAGCCCGGCCAGCCCATCTCGAACAGGGCCAACGACGCGCGCCGGCCCGACATCACGTTCGCCGGCAACGTCCCCTACATCTCGTGGCAGGAGGAGGTCGGGACGCAGCTCCTCACCTTCGTGGGGCACTTCGAGGGGGGAGCGGCCGCGCCGCGCTTCAAGCTCGACACGCCCGGCGGGATCGCCGCGTCGGCCTTCGCCGACGTCGACAACCCGCAGCGCGCGCCGATCTCCTCCACGTGCACCGCGAACCCGACCAACGCGGACGGTACCGCGTGCCAGGGCGGCGCGATCGGCACGCCGTTCTTCCTCTTCACGGCCGGCGCGCCCGGCTCGAAGAAGCTCTTCGCCGAAGCGTTCGCGCCGAGTGACGTCCAGACGCTCGCCGCGAGCGACCCGACCTCGTCGAGCGCCACGCTCCGCGGCATCGCCAACCCGGGCGGCACGAGCGCCCGCGTCCACTTCGACTTCGGCGCGACGACCGCCTACGGGTCGAGCAGCACGCCCGAGACGCTCGGCGTGAGCGTCGCCCCGACGCCGTTCGACGCCGTGGCAAGCGGCCTCCCCAACGGCTCGACGATCCACTACCGCGCCGTCGCCGCCTCCGACTTCGCGACCGTCGCCGGGTCGGACGCGACCGTCACCATCATCAACCAGCCACCGGTGGTCTCGATCGGCGACTTCGACGCGGACCTCCGCTTCCGCGACATCGTTCGCTGCCCCAACCTGTCGGTCCCCCTCGACGTCGACGAGCCGGCGACGGTGACGATCCAGCTCCTCACCAGGAGGCAACGGGTCGAGCGGCAGGCGACGGTCACCCGGTCGTCCGCCGGCGCGTTCGTCGCGACGCTCTCACTGAAGCGCATCCGTCCCGGCAGGTTCACCCTCCACGTGTTCGCGGTCGACGCAGACGGCGCGACGAGCGCGCCGGTCGACGTCCCTCTCCGCGTTCGCCGCTAGATCCCCGCTCCGTCCCCACCTCCCCCTCGGCGGAGGCGCCACCCGGCGCCTCCGCCGACGCCTTCGCTGCTCCGGTCGAATGACGTGCTCGGACCGTTTCCTCGGCCGCGGTTTTCCTTGACGCTGTGCTGCGGCGCGGAGTAGTGACGGCTTGCCCGACGACGGGGCCTCGAAGCGCCCGAAGCCCGGGGGAGATCCGCATGTCGCGAATCGGTCTACTGATCGCGGTCGCAGCCTCGGCTCACGTCCTCGGCGCGACCGCCTTCCCCGCCGGCTGCGACGTCGCAGGAACGGATGCCGCCGCCGTGACGGCGGTCCGCCAGGCAGTGCGCAGCGGGTGCAACTGCGAATCGGCCGCGAGCCATCTGGCGTACACGCGGTGTGCTGCGGGCGTGATCGCCGCCGCGATCGCGGGCGGCCAGCTCCCGGATCGCTGCCGGAACGAGGTCCGCCGCTTCGCGGGCGCGTCGAGCTGCGGCCGCGCCAGCGTGGTCGTCTGCTGCATCTGGAGACCGAAGCGGCCGTGGCACGGCGTCCTGCGCCGCGCCACGACGTGCGAGCCGCCGCCGGGTGGCGCCGCGTGCGCGGCGACGTATCCCCACGTCGCCGACGCCTGCCTCCCGGAGGCCGGGTGCCGCTTCCCCGTCTGCGGCGACGGCATCCTCGATCCACGGACGGGCGAGGATTGCGAGCCGCCGGGGACTCCGAGCTGCGATGCGCAGTGTCACGCGATCCGGGTGTGTGGCGACGGCGTCATCGACGGTTTCGAGGGCGAGGAGTGCGAGCCGCCGGGCACCGCGACCTGCGACGCGAGCTGCCACTTCATCCATACGTGCGGCAACGGCGTCATCGAGCCGGGCGAGGAGTGCGACGGGCAACCCGCCTGCAACGGCAACTGCCGGCTGAGCCTCTCGCTCTGCTGCGACCTGGGCGGTGCCTGCCTCGGGGGCTCGGCCGATGACGGCTACGGGGTGTACAACTTCGCCAAGGAATGCTTCATCGTCGGCGGCCACGGGAGCTACCGCGCGTGCGTCGGGACGGACCCATGCCCGCCGCCGGCACCCCCGGGCATCGGGTGCACGATCGGCTCGTGTCAGGACGAGCCGATCACCCCGATCGCGCTCTGCTGCCAGGAACCGGACGGTACGTGCCGCGGTGGGACCGTGGCATCGCTCGAGGAGCTCGGGCTGTTCGGCTGCAAGACGTTCCCGCCGCCGGACCGAGGCGACATCGAGCACCTCGTCATCGGCACGTGCGGCGGCGACGGTCGGTGCGTGCCGGCGACGGAGTAGTTGACGCCGACGAAGGCCGCGCCGTCCTCCGTGCGTCGTCGAGCTTGCAGTCTCCGGGCCTCAATCGTAGGCTCGCCCCGCTCCACCCGGAGGCTCGATGGTCGGCGTTTCGTCATACGGCGCGTACATCCCGATGCTCCGGCTCTCGCTCGCAGCGATCGCGGGCGGCAAGCCGGGCGGGCCGGAGAAGGCGGTCGCCAACTGGGACGAGGACGGACTCAGCATGGCGGTGGCGGCCGCGATCGCATGCCTCGAGGGCGTCGACCGGACGACGGTCGACGGTGTCCTCTTCGCCTCCACCTCGTACGCCTTCAAGGAGAAGCAGGGCGCGGCGATCGTGGCCAAGGCGCTCGATCTCCGCCGCGACGTGGTGACGGCCGACCTGGGCGACTCGCTGCGCGCGGGCACCACGGCGCTCCGCGCGGCCGTCGACTCGATCAAGGCGGGCTCGGCGAAGCGCGTGCTGGTCGTCGCCGGCGACACGCGCCTGGCCGCGCCGCGCTCGCCGCTCGAGGCGAACCTCGGCGACGGCGCGGCCGCGTTCCTCCTCGGCGACACCGACGTCGCCGCGAGCCTCGAGGCGGCGCATGCGGTGGCCGACGAGATCATCGACGTCTGGCGGCGCGAGGGCGACCCGTTCGTGCACTCGTGGGAGGACCGCTTCGTCGTCGACCATGGCTACCGCCAGAACGTGCGCGACGTGGTGCGCGGCCTCCTCGAGAAGACGGGCCTTGCGACGCGGGACTTCGCGAAGCTCGCGCTCTACGGGCCGGACGCGCGGAGCCACGCCATGGTGGCGCGCGAGATCGGGTTCGGGCCCGAGCAGGTGCAGGACCCGCTCTTCGGCAAGGTGGGCAACACGGGCACCGCCTTCGCGCCGCTGCTGCTCGCGGCGGCGCTCGAGAGCGCGCGGCCCGGCGACCGGCTGCTCGTCGTCGGCTATGGCGACGGGGCCGACGCGCTCGTCTTCGACGTGACGCCGGCCGTCAGCCGGCTGCGCGGCCGGCGCGGCGTCGGCTGGCACCTCGCCCGGCGCGCGGAGCTGGCGGGCTACGACAAGTACCTCCGCTTCCGCCAGCTGCTCGCCACGGAGCACGACCGGCGGGCGGGGGCGGGCATCTCGGCGACCATCCACTTCCGCGACCGCGACCAGGACGTGAGCCTGCTCGCCCACCGTTGCCGGCGCTGCGGGACGATGCAGTATCCCTTCCAGCGCGTCTGCTATCGTTGCTATACGAAGGACGACTTCGACAAGGTGCGCCTCTCCGACCGGCGCGGCACGCTCAAGTCGTTCACCTTCGACTACTTCGCCGGCAGCCCCGACCCGCCGCTCATCGCCACCGTGACCGACGTCGAGGGGGCGCGTCTCTACCTCCAGATGACCGACGCGAGCCCGAAGGAGGCGAAGCTCGACCTGCCCGTCGAGCTCACCTTCCGGAGGATCCACGAGGCGGGCGGCACGCCCAACTACTACTGGAAGTGCACGCCAGTACGGTCTCTAGTCCGCCGAGGAGCCGAGTGATGAACCACGCCGCCATCCGGGACAAGGTCGCGATCGTCGGCATGGGCTGCTGCAAGTTCGGGGAGAACTGGGACCAGGCGCCCGCCGACATGATCGTCGATGCGGCCTACGAGGCGTATGCCGACGCCGGCATCGACGAGCCGCAGCGGCAGATCGAGGCCGTGTTCTGCGGCGCGCAGTACCCGTCGCGCGGCACGGCCGAGGTGGCCGACGCGCTCAAGCTCTACGACCGGCCGGTCAGCATGGTCGTGAACTACTGCGCGACCGGCACCGATGCCTTCCGCTACGGCGTTTTCGCGGTCGCCTGCGGCATGTACGACACGGTCCTGGTCGTCGGCTTCGACAAGCCGAAGGACCGCGGCGTGTCGGGGCCGAGCGTGGCGGTGACCGGCGTGCGCGGGCTCCCGGCCACGCCGGCTGGCTGGTTCTCGCACGTCGCCGCCCGTTACTTCGAGACCTTCGGCGCCGGTCGCGAGGACCTGGCCCGCATCGCGGTGAAGAACCACCACAACGGCACGCTCGCGCCGAAGTCGATGCTGAAGCGCGAGATCACCGTCGAGGAAGCGCTCGGCGCGCGCATGATCTCGTGGCCCTTCGGCCTCTACGACTGCGCCGCGCAGTCCGACGGTGCCGCGGCGGCGATCCTCACCCGGCGCGAGCTGGCGAAGGGGCATCGCGACGACTTCGTCCTCGTGCGCGCCGTCGCGATCGCGCTCGCGCCCGACCCGAAGGAGGACCCGGACTTCGACTTCCTGCGCTGGAAGCCGACCGAGTACGCCGCCCGGCAGGCGTACGCGCAGGCCGGGATCGCGGATCCGCGGAAGGAGATCGACGTCGCCCAGGTGCACGACTGCTTCACCCTGACCGAATTGCTCGCCTACGAGGACCTCGGCTTCTGCGAGAAGGGCGCGGCCAAGGAGCACATCCGCAGCGGCACGTTCGCGCTCGACGGCGAGCTGCCGGTCAACACCGACGGCGGTCTCAAGACCTTCGGTCACCCGACGGGCGCCACCGGGGTCCGCATGATCTACGAGAACTACAAGCAGCTCCAGGGCAAGGCCGAGCGGCGGCAGGTGAAGGACGCCACCGTCGCCCTCAGCCACAACATCGGCGGCGCGCCGCAGGCCTGCGGCGTGTGCATCGTCGCGCTGCCGTAGAGTGGTCCTCTCCAACGTAACGACCTCGCTTCTCAACGCTCGGCCCGCCTGCTAGCCTTCGTCGCCATGGCGTCGATCGCCCCCGCCGCGACGCGCTTCACGAGCGAGGAATACTTCGCGCTGATCGACCAGGGGACCCTGCGGTCCGACGATCGGGTGGAGCTGCTCGAGGGGGTAATCGTCGCGATGGCCCCGGAGAACCCGCGCCACGCGGTGGCGACCGAGAAGACGGCCGAAGCGCTGAGGAGCGCGGTCGGCGGGCGTGCTGCCATTCGCGTCCAGCACGCCTTGCACCTCGGCGCTCACTCGGTGCCCGAGCCGGATGTTGCGATCGTGCCCGGAAAGCACGACGATTACGTTCGCGCGCATCCGCGCACGGCGCTCCTCGTGGTGGAAGTTGCCGATACCTCGCTCATTCAGGATCGCCTGAGCAAGGCCGCGATCTACGCGGCTGCGGGCGTACCGGAATATTGGATCATCAATCTCCGTGACGACCGCGTCGAGATGTTCCGCGCCCCGGATCGGGGTGCTGCGCGCTATGCCGAGACGCGCCTCCTTGCCCGTGGGGAGCGCGTCGAACTCGCTCAGCTGCCTGGCGCGACCATCGCGGTCGACGCCTTGCTGCCCGGCGGCTGAAGCGCGCCTGCGAGAGCTTGTTGCGTTCCGTCACCCGCGCCGCGGCCCTGGCGACGGCCCTCGTGGCTGTCGCGCCTCGAGCCGCGACGGCGGCTTTCCACGTCGCCGTGATCGACGAGGTCGCGACCAGCGTCGCCGGCGACCCGAGCCAGCAGTTCGTCGAGATCCGTATGCTGGCGGCGTCGCAGAACCAGGTGAAGAACTCGGTGCTCGCCGCCTTCGACGCGCGGGGGACATACGCCGGCGACGTGCTCGTCGTTCCGGGGGACCTCGGCGGAAGCGGCGTGCGCTGGCTCATGGCGACGCGCGCGCTCCAGGACCGGCAGGGGATCGCGGCCGACTTCACGTTCGAGCCCGGACTGCTACCGCTGGAGGACGGCATGATCTGCTGGGGGGCTCCGGGCGATGCGCTTCCCGCCGATCCCGGGAGCTGGGACCACAGCGATTTCACGGAGTACGTCGACTGCGTGGCCTACGGCCGGTTCTGCGGCTCGGCCCCGGGTGGCGTTCCGGTGCCCGCGACGCCGGCCGACCACAGCCTCACGCGCATGGCGGCGGGGCCGTTCACCGACCAGGCGTTCCAGTGCTCGGAGACGCTGACGCCCACCAGCAGCGCCGACCCCGCGGGCCTGCAGATCGCGGGCGCTCCCTGCGTCTCGGTTCCGGCGGTGCCATGTTTCACGGCGCTGCCGGGTGGCGCGCCGCTCAGGACCGACTGCTACGGCGAATGGCTCGTCTCCGGAGCCGCCGGGACGGCGCCCGTCGTCGCCTGCCCCGCGACCGACCCGGGCTGCCACGCGGGCCAGGCGCGGGACTGCCTGTTCCGGGCCCAGTTCTGCTTCGCGCTGTACCGGGGCAGGTGCGCGGCGGCCCCGATCACGAGCTTCCGCCTGCGCGGCAGACAGAAGGACGACATCGACCGCCAGAACGCGCTTGCTGTGCTCGAGGCCGTGAACCGGCTCGGCGTGGAGGGCTCGGCCGGCTCGGTCGACCTGCCCTCGATTTCCGGCCTCACCTGCACCGCGCCGTTCGACCTCGTCGTTCCGCTCGAGCGCAGAGGGTCTTCGCTGCGCGGGGGCGTGCGGAGATTCCGCGCCGTGACGGTGACGCGTCGGAAGCGGGACAGCGATCGTTTGAAGCTCGTTTGCGTCCCCTGACGGTGGGTCCTGGCTGGTGGCGAGCACTGGGCGTGGAAGCCCAGTGCCCGCCGGAAGCGGCTCACTTGGGAAAGGAGGGCCGCACCAGCCAGGATTCGATCCGTGTCTATCCCTCGCTGCCGGTGGGAAGCCGCGAGCGCCACGGTTCAGGCGCGCTGCGCTCCGCAGCGTATGCGCTGGCCGCGAATGCCGATGCACCCTGCGGGCTGGCAGAGGGGTACAGCGCGTACTCGGGATATGCCGGGACGCCATGCTCGTGCAGGTCGAGACCTTCGAGTTCCCCCTCCTCGGACACGCGCAGGTAGCCCATCGCCTTGACGGCGTACATCATCGCCAGCGACACGCCGAGCGTCGCGGTGGTGACCATCAGGCTGCCGATCATCTGGGCGATCAGCACCGTGAACCCGCCGCCGTAGAACAGCCCCGTCAGCGGCGCGGAATTGTCGGGCGCGAGCGGACCCGTCGCGCCGTACTGGCCGCACGCGAAGAGGCCCAACGAGAGCGTCCCCCAGATCCCGCAGATGCCATGGACGGGGACCGCCCCGATCGGGTCGTCGATGCGAAGCCACTCGAGCACGTCCACCGCCACGACGACGACCACCCCCGCCACCAGCCCGAGGAGGATCGCGCCCGTCGGCGACACCCAGTAGCAGGGGCAGGTGATGGCGACGAGGCCGGCGAGGAAGCCGTTCACGGTGAAGCTCACGTCCCAGGTCTTCGTCTTCGGGAATGCGTAGAACATGGCCGAGAGCCCTGCTGCACACGCGGCGAGCGTCGTGTTGGCCGCCACGCGACCGATGCCCTCGAAGTCCATCGCGGACAGCGTGCTCCCGGGATTGAAGCCGTACCAGCCGAACCAGAGGATCAGGCCTCCGACGGTCGCGACCGTCAGGTCGTGGGGCAGCATCGGGCCGCCGCCGTCGCGCTTGAACTTCCGGCCGAGGCGGGGTCCCAGCACGATGGCGCCCGCGAGCGCGACGAAGCCGCCGATGGTGTGGACCACCGTCGAGCCTGCGAAGTCGTGAAAGCTGGTGCCGAGGCCCGGGAGGAAGTTGCCCTCGCTGCCCATGGTGGCGAGGAAGCCGTCCGGTCCCCACGCCCAGTGGCCGATGATGGGATAGATGAAGCCCGACACGCCGAGGCTGTAGATCAGGTCGCCGACGAACCCCGTCCGGCCGATCATGGCACCCGAGGTGATCGTCGAGCAGGTGTCCGCGAAGGCGAACTGGAAGAGCCAGAACGCCAGGAAGGCGACGCCGGTCGTCCCATACGTGGCCGGCACGCCCTGGAGGAAGAAGTATTGCGTGCCGACGAGTGGCGTCCCCGCCCCGAACATGAAGGCGAAGCCCCAGGCGTAGAAGAGCAGCCCACAGAGGCAGGTATCGACCACGCACTCCATGAGCACGTTCACGGTCTCGCGGGAGCGGCAGAAGCCGGCCTCGAGCATCGTGAAGCCCGCCTGCATCCCGAACACGAGGAAGGCGGCCACCAGCGTCCACATCGTGTTGATGGGGTTCACGATGTCGTTGCCCTTGAGCACCGGCACCGCCTCATCGGCGTGGACGTCGGTGCCGATGGCGCTCGAGAAGAAAACGATGGCGCCGAGCACGAGGGCGATGCCGAACAGCTTGCCGGCGAGCAGCAAGTAGCCGTACCGCCGCCATTCGGGATCGCCGAGCCTCTCGCGGAGAAGCGTCAGCTTGTTGATACGATTCCGGGCAATTCTCATCTCGGCCTCCCTGGTGAGCTTGTCAGATTGCATCGCCGTTCCGTTCGCCCGTGCGAATCCGAACGACCTCGTCCACCGCCAAGACGAAGATCTTCCCGTCGCCGATCCGTCCCGTCCGCGCGGCGCGCGTGATCGCATCGACGACCTCTGCCGCGCGGTCATCGTCGATCAGCACCTCGATCTTCACCTTGGGCAGGAAATCGACCACGTATTCCGCCCCGCGATAGAGCTCCGTGTGACCCTTCTGGCGCCCGAATCCCTTGACCTCCTGTACCGTCATGCCGGCGATTCCGGCTCTCGACAGGACCTCCTTCACCTCATCGAGCTTGAAGGGCTTAATGATGGCTTCGATCTTCTTCATCGCTCTCCTTCGGGCATCGCTTGCTGAAGCAGCGGATGTGCCCACGTTCCGGGACACCGTCAGCAACGGCGATGCCACCCAACTAAAGATGGAGAGAAGGCCCAACGAATGATGGAGTCCTGATGCGGCGAAGCGGCCGGACGACCCGTTCGAAAATGTTCGATCGAGGTCGCGTGCTCAGCGGCTGCGCATCAGTGCGTGTTCGTTGGGCAGCGGCGTGCTTCTAGCGCGCTTTCTCGTGGATGCCGATCAGTCCGGTGCGGATCGCGTAGAGCGTCAGCTCGACCCGGTCGCGGATCTTGAGCTTCTGGAAGACGTTGTTCAGATGCGTCTTCACGGTCACCTCGCTGATGGACAACCGCTGGGCGACTTCCGCGTTGCGGAAGCCGAGAGCGACATGACGGACGATCTCGCGCTCCCGGGACGTGAGCGCCTCGGCGGCCGGCTGAGACAGCTGCGCGGTCAGCTGGGCCTGCAGCGCGGGTGGCATCCAGACGTGTCCCTCGGTGACGGCCTGAAGAGCCTCCATCAACGTCTCGAGGGCGAATCGCTTGAAGACCACGGCGCGCGCGCCGGCACGGATCGCCGCCAGCGCGTCTGCCGGCTGCTCGCTGGCCGTGACGACCACGACTCGGACGCGGCGGGCGATGCTCTCGATCTCGCCGAGCGCGTTGCGATCCATCTGCAGGTCGAGCAACAGGATGTCGCACGGCGTCCTGGTGAGAGCCGGCAGGAGGTCCGACACGCAATCGACCTCGGCGGCAACGGACACCTCGGGTTGAAGCTTGAACATCGACTTGAGGCCCTGACGGAAGAGCGCGTGATCGTCGGCGATGATCACCCGGAGCGGCCCCGGCATCGACGTCAGCACTCCGGAAGCTCGATCTGGACGTGCCCCCCGGCGTGAGCCCCTCGGCCCACCCGGACCTCGCCCCGCAGCTCCGCCGCCCGGGAGGCGATCGACCATGGAGGGCCCGCTCCGGCGGCAAACCCGACGCCGTCGTCCTCGATGGTGATGCGCACCTTCTCATCGACCGCGTCGGCCGTGATCGCCGCCGAATCGGCGCCCGCGTGGCGTCGGACGTTGCGCGCCCCCTCGAGCATGATCTGAAGAACATGTTCGACGAGGAGAAGCGACCCGTCAAAGTGCGCCCGAATGGAGAATCGGGTTCCGTCGCCCAGCGTGGGCGGCGCCAGGGGCGGCTCGAGATCGACCAGCGAGCGGATGTACGCCCGGAGCTCGTCGTGCTCCCGGTTCACGCCCGCCTGGAGCTCCGTGAGCTCGACGAAGGCTTCCTCGTTTTGCCCGCGTCGCAGAAGCTCGCGACTCGTCGCCAGCCGCAGGTTCACGCCGGCGAGGGCCTGCACGTACCCATCGTGCAGCGACCGTGCGATGCGTTCTCGCTGAGAGGCTGCTTCCAGCTCGCGGATCCTCGATTCGAGGATCATCCGCTGCTCTCCGAGGTATCCGACGAGGTACCCGGTGATGGCGAGATAGGCCGGCCGCATGATGTAGAAGTGCAAGCCCTCCGGGCGCGATACGACGATCAGGCTGAGGTAGAGGGCGACACTCGCGCCGGTCACCATCATCGCCCGCCGCAAGCCGGGCCCGGAACCCGGCCGCCAGCACCGCGAAGGCGAAGAACACGTAGAAGGGGCTGTTTGCTCCCTCGGTGACGAGCGCAATCGCCGCGCCGAACAGGACGTCGGCCCATGTCGATACGGTCGCGATTCGCGTTGCCGTGGCGAGCTGCTGGCGGACCACGAGATACGTCGCCACGCTGTAGGCGAGGTGCAGGAGCATGACGGCGAGGGCACGGGGGTCCAGCGTGAACGGCCCGCCGGTGAGAGGCAGCCAGCGAGTCAGCGTCGGCCGGGTCGGGTCGATGTACACCACGACGAACGCCGCCACCGACAGAATCATCCTGCACCACGCCACGTGTCGTTCGATCTCGATGAGCGGCGTCTGTCTCATGATGGTGCCCTCGCTGACGGGATGCGTTGGGCATAGACGCGCACGGGGCGAAAAGCCAGGACTGCGCTCTCGGGCCGCGCCGGACGCGGTAGCGCGGCGGGCGTGCGCCGTCAGTACAGCGAGAGGAGGTTCCGCACCGAGACGCTTCCGAGCCCCGTCGCCAGATCATAGCCGGGGGTCGCCTCGTAGTCGCCGTTCCCGCCTTCGACGATGTCGTGGTAGGCGCCGCTGCCGCAGAGCGCGTACAGGCGCGCGCCCGGGTGCCCGAGGCCGCCCCCGCCGCGTCGCTGGTTCAGCTGCGCCAAGAAGCCCGCCCATTGCGGCGCCCCCGCCGAGGTCCCGCCGGTGACGCGCCATTCGCCGGCGTGGCGGAAGAGGATCCCGGGCAGGGGGTCCGACGCGAGGGCCACGTCGGGCACCAGCCGCCGCGAACCGGCCGGCACGCCGCAGCCCTGCTGGTAGGCGGGGCGGGCGAAGAACGTGCTGCTGCCGCCGCCGGAGCCGCTCCACGCCGTTTCGTAGCCGTAGCGGTCGCAGGTCGCGGCGTCGTCGCACATCGGCGTGGTGCCGCCGACCGCGACGACGTGGGGCGAGCTGGCGGGGAAATCGACCGACGGGAGGTCGTCGCAGTCGCGGCTCCCATAGTCTCCGGACGCCGCAACCCAGGACTGACCGATGGCGTTCGCGTTGGCCAGGATGTTGTCGTAGGTCCTGAGCCACGCGGCAGGGACCGTGCGCTCGCAGGTGCCCCAGCTGGTGGTCACCACCCATCCGGTCGAGCCGCGAAGCGATCGCGCGGCGCGCCGCCCGCCTCCCGCGACGACCGTGTTGTAGAGGACGGCGAAGTCCGCGTAGGTGGGCGACGCCGCCATGTAGTTGATGACCTTCGCGCGCGGCGCCGTGGCGTGCGCGTACTCGACGTCGAGCGAGACCTCCGCCGACAGGCCGGCGTTGTAGGCGCAGCCGGCGGCGCGGGGCGAGCTGCCGGTGCAGACCTGTGTGCTGCCCGCGGGAAGCGGTGGAAGCCCGAACCGCCGGTTGAAGAAGGTGACGTCGGCGGGATTCCAGGCGTAGAGGCCGACGATGGCGATCGTCTCGCCCCGGCCGTCGTAGCCGGTGGCGTTGTCGTAGAAGCGGGCGAGCTCCGGGGGACCGAAGGCATCGTCGAGCGTCTCGCTCGCGCGGAGATGCGGCTTCATGCCGCCGGCGTCCCCGAGACCCAGAACGCCGACCACGTGGTCCGCCAGGTCGGCAGGCAACGAGGGCTCGTCGAGCGCGGCGCGCGTCGTCTCGCTGCCGACGACGAGGTCATGGAGGCGCACGCCGAACGCCTGCTCGGTCGCCGCCACCGTGCCCTCGCCGCCGACGAGGAGCCGGTTCCGCGCACGATAGGTGATCCGGAAGCCCTGCTGCTGGAGATAGGCGACGACGGCTTGCTCCTGCCGGACGGTGGGCGCGTGATGCGCGACGAAGTGTTTCTGCGTGAGGAAGCGGTGGTATCGCGGCGAGGTGGGATCCTGAACGTCTTCGACGAAGCGTGCCAGGGCGGCCCTGCCGCGGAGCGCCAGGGACACGAGCACGGTGGTCTTCGCCTCCGGCGGCGCGGGGCCGAGGTCGCGCGCGGCGGCGAGGCGCGGCGAGAGTGATCGCGCCCGCGGCTTTCCCGCCGGACCGCGCAGCTCGGCCGCGGCGCTGGGCACGGCCAGCGCCAGCGTCAGCAGCAGCACGTGCAGGGCGAAGGCCGCCGTGAGACGTCGGAGCATGGGCATCATATGCACGGAAGCGGCCAGGCCGGCGGGCCGAGCGAGTCGATGAAAACGCAAGGCGGAGGGTCAGCCCCGGCTCATTCCGGCACAGCCGCAGGGGCGGTGCGGACTCACACGAAAGGTGGACCGCGCACGCCCTACAGCAGCCGCAGCTGCTCGCCCACGCGCGCCGGCCGGCGGAAAGACGCCGTGCTGAGCGGCGGCAGGGGCCCGTCGAGCCCGTGCTTCCGCGCCGAGACGGCGAAGAGCTGGGCGATCTGCTCGGCGTACTCGCCCTGGCCGCGCTGGCGCCGGTGGAACTTCGCGTCACTCAGGCGCCCCGCGCGGACCTCGCGGATGCGGCCGAGCACGCGCTCGCGTCGCTCCGGGTAGTGCTGCGCGAGCCAGGCGTCGAAGAGCTCGTCGACGGGCTTCGGGAGCCGCAGCAGCACCCAGCTCGCGCTGCGCGCGCCCGCGCGCACCGCCGCTTCGAGGATGCGCGGAATCTCGGCATCGTTCAGCCCCGGCACCACGGGTCCGATCAAGACGCCGACCGGAACCCCCGCCCGCGCCAGCGCCGCCATCGCCTCGAGCCGCCGCTCGGGACGCGCCGCCCGCGGCTCCATGCGGCGGGCGAGCTCGGAGTCGAGCGTCGTCACCGAGAAGAGGACGTGCCCGGCGCCGTGCCGGGCGAGTGCGGCGAAGAGGTCTACGTCGCGCGCCACCAGCGCCGACTTGGTGATCGCGGAGACGGGATTCAGGAACTCGACGAACACCTCGAGGCACCGGCGGGTGATCTCGAGCTTGCGCTCGGCGGGCTGGTAGCAGTCGGTGTTGCCCGAGAGCGCGACCGTCTGCGGCTCCCAGCGCGGCGAGAGGAACGTCTGCCGCAGCAGCTCGGCCGCGTTCTCCTTGATGATGATGCGCCGCTCGAAGTCGAGGCCGGCGCTGAACCCGAGGTACTCGTGGGTGGGCCTCGCGTAACAGTTATGCGTCGCGAGCCCCGCCGCGTAGAACGTCCCGGTCGACGTCTGGATGTCGACGACGTCTGCCCGCGGGCCGGGCTCGATGGCTCGAACGGGCTCGGGATCGAGGTTCATCTCCCATCCGAACAGGGCGTGCATCTTTCGCGCAATCGCCGGTCGGCAGGCGGAGAAGAACCGAATACGCTCGATGAACCGCCCAACCAGCCGCAGGGTGCTCGCCGCGCCCGGACGGGGCTCCAACTTGAAATCGAAGCCGAGACAGGCGCCATACCGCTGGACGCGCTCCAGAACGGAGACGTCGACCTGCGAGATGCGAAGCGAGTCCCCATTGTGGCCCTCGGCGTCGAAGAAGCCAGCGAGGAATCCGCGTCGATAGCTCGGGCTGTCGCGCTCGCCGTTCAGAAGCGCGTGGATGATCGCGAGCCTCGCCAGCGACCGCACCTCGACCTTTCTGAGCGGTCGTCCGTTACCGCCGTCCGAGAAGGGTCGTATGTTGGCCTCCACGCCGAAGAGCCGCAGGTAGTCGACGAGGCGCGTCAGCGGCTCATCGTCGACGAGCGCGACGCGCCAGTACGCCATCGGGAATCCGAGTCGGTTGCTTCTCCACCCCGGCTCGTAGCGAAACGTCCCGTCACCGAGCGACAGCCCGGCGAGGTAGCCGGCGCGATAGTCTTCGTCGATGCCACCCTCCGTGGACACCGGCAGATAGCGGAGCTTCCGGCCCGCCGTCAGCTGCCGGCTGGGAGACCAGCGGAAGTCACGCGCCTGCAGCCAGCGGTGCTCCGGAGTCGTCACGACCTCAGCCCGCTCCGTGATCAGGCGCAGCGTCTGGCTCCTGGACCACCACACCGCCTCAACCACCGCTTTGCGAAGCTTGCGTGTCTTCCCAGGCTCCGGGAACTCGTCGAACGCAACGAGCTCGTCCCCAAGGCGGGCTTCACCGATCGGTCTCCACGTCATGTCGGCGTGGAGGATCGGTGTCTCGGGCCCCAGGCAGTACACGCAGCCGTGCTCGCA